>JAKAMP010000331.1 GCA_021812865.1 Bacteroidota bacterium
AGATTAGTTTGTACATTTGAGCCAAAATTTAAACCTAATCCTATGAACATACCAGAAACCCTGAAGTACACCAAGGACCACGAATGGATCCGCACGGATGGCGGGTTTGCATACGTTGGCATTACCGAATACGCACAGAAAGAACTGGGCGATATTGTTTTCATTGAGATAGAAACCGAAGGTGAAGAACTTGCCAGGGAAAATGTATTTGGAACCATTGAGGCTGTTAAAACGGTGTCGGACATTTTCATGCCCGTTTCCGGGAAAGTGCTTGAAGTAAATGAAAAGCTCACCAGCAGTCCCGATCTCGTAAATAAAGATCCTTACGGAGAAGGCTGGATGATTAAAATTTCACTGTCCAATCCAAAAGAACTGGATATGTTGATGTCCGCACAGCAATATAAGAATCTGATCAATGCATAGCAGACAAGGTTCAATAAAATAAAAAACCGGCTTTCTGCCGGTTTTTTATTTTATGTTTTATGTTCATTCCTCTTTTTTCAGGGGGGTTACAATTTCTTCTTCACTTCAACTTCCTGGTATCCCTCAATGATGTCGCCCGGCTTAATGTCATTGAAGTTTTCAATATTCAGACCGCACTCATAACCGCTGGTCACTTCGCGTACATCTTCTTTGAAGCGTTTCAGGGATGCCAGTGCTCCTGTGTACACCACGATACCGTCGCGGATCAGTCTCACCCTGGTGTTGCGTGTGATTTTTCCTTCTCTGACGATACAGCCTGCCACTGTTCCGACCTTGGTGATTTTGAATGCCTCTTTGATTTCCAACGTGGCAACAATTTCCTCCTTCATTTCAGGGGAGAGCATGCCTTCCATGGCATCCTTGATCTCGTTGATGGCGTCGTAGATAATGGAATACAGGCGCACATCGATCTGTTCCTTTTCGGCAAGCTTCCTGGCGCTCAAGGAGGGGCGAACCTGGAAGCCCAGTACGATGGCATTGGAGGCGGCAGCCAGCAGTACATCCGATTCGGAAATCTGACCTACAGCCTTATGGATCACGTTCACCTGGATTTCGGGAGTAGAAAGCTTAATGAGCGAATCGGAGAGCGCTTCCACCGATCCATCCACATCGCCTTTCACGATGATATTTAGCTCCTGGAAATTGCCAATGGCAATACGGCGACCGATTTAGTCAAGGGTAATGTGTTTCTTGGTGCGCAATTCCTGCTCGCGTTGCAGCTGTTCGCGTTTATTGGCAATATCCTTGGCCTCCTTGTCGGAGTTCATTACGTTGAAATTATCGCCTGCCTGGGGTGCGCCGCTCAGCCCTAGAATCTGGGCAGGAGTAGACGGACCTGCAAAATCGATTTTCTTTCCCCTTTCATTGAAAATGGCTTTCACATGGCCGAAGTATGCTCCTGCCAGCACTACATCTCCGGCCTGCAGGGTACCTGCTTCGACGAGCACGGTTGCCACATAACCCCTGCCTTTGTCTAGCATAGATTCAATAACCGCTCCCCGTGCATTCTTTTCCGGGTTGGCCTTCAGATCAAGCAGTTCGGCTTCCAGCAGAACCTTTTCAAGCAGAAGGTCAATACCTTTTCCGCTTTTTGCTGATATTTCCTGTGACTGGTATTTGCCACCCCAGTCTTCCACCAGCAGGTTCATCTTTGCCAGCTGCTCCTTGATTCTTTCAGGATTGGAGGTTGGCTTGTCAATTTTGTTTATGGCAAACACAATGGGAACACCAGCGGCCTGGGCATGGTTAATAGCCTCAACCGTCTGAGGCATCACCCCGTCGTCGGCAGCAACTACGATAATGGCCACATCGGTGATCTGGGCGCCCCTGGCACGCATGGCAGTAAATGCTTCGTGACCGGGCGTATCGAGGAAGGTGATCTGGCGGCCTCCATCCAGTTGAACGCTGTATGCACCAATGTGCTGCGTAATCCCTCCGGCTTCGCCTGCAATTACATTGCTATGCCTGATATAATCGAGGAGTTTGGTTTTCCCGTGGTCGACATGCCCCATTACCGTAACAATGGGAGGCCGGGGAATCAATTGTTCGGGAGTGTCATCAGCCTCTGCAATAGCTTCCTGCAGTTCCACGCTGATGAATTCCACTTTATAATGAAACTCGTCGGCTACCAGCACCAGGGTTTCGGCGTCAAGACGCTGATTGATGGATACAAAAAGCCCCATGTTCATACACACGGAGATGACCTCGGTAACCGCAACGCTCATGAGGGAGGCCAGTTCATTTACAGAAACGAATTCCGTTACCTGGAGTACATTTTTACTTGCGAGTTTCTTTTCTTCATCTTCCTGTTGACGCTGGAAGATAGCTTCTCTCTTTTCTTTCCGGTATTTGGCGCCTTTCGATTTTCCTTTGGTAGTAAGCCGGGCCAGCGTATCCTTGATCTGTTTCTGAACATCTTCTTCGCTTACTTCAGGACGAAAAACCTTTCTGCGGCTTCTCCTTCCTGCTTGGGTTCCCGTTCCCGGCTTTTTATCCCTCGACAACAGTTCATTGATCTTGTCAAATTCATCCTTCTCGGGTACATTGGCCCCCTTCTCGTTCTTGATGCGTTTTCTCTTTTTCTTTTTCTTGTCGAAACTGATATCGCTAGAAGAAGCCACAGGCTTTTTCTTTTCGGGTTTCTCGGGCAGTGTCATCTTGCCGATAACCGTGGGGCCAGTAAGCTGAATGTATTGTGATTTGATGAAATTGTCGTCTTTTGCTTCGGCGGGAGGTTCAACAACTTCCTGCTGAGGCTCTTCCGTTATGGGCTCAGGAAGAACGTTTTCGGTAGCAACCGGTTCTGCCTCAGGCTCGGCCTTGGCTTCCGGTTCAGGCTCCGGTGCGGCGACTTCTTCCTTTTTAGACTTTTTGGATTTCTTTGAAGGCCTGGTCTTGAGGTTCATCGATTCGAGATCGATCTTGCCCACCACCTTGACTTCCACTTCGCCTTTTTCAGCTGCCTCTTCCTTTGTACGTTTTTTTTCAGCCTCTTTCTTTTTCTTTGTCTTGGGAGCTTCAGTTTCTTTAACAGGAGCTTTTGTTTCCGGAATAGATGCCTCAGCTGTGGCTTGTTGTTCTTCAGGTTCTTCCTTTTTCGCTTTCTTGGAAGATTTAGGTTTGGTGAGGCTTTCGAGATCAATCTTCCCCAGAACCTTGGGTTCTTCTATCGGTTTGGTTGTTTTTACCGGGAGTATTTCCACCGGCGGAGCTTCATGATGACCGCGCGCAACGCTTGTATCCTTGATTAGCACTTCTTCTTCAACATCTTCTGTTTCACTTACAGCATCCTTTCCCTTATTCATCACATCGTCGATCGTGATCGCGGTCTTTTCCTTGATACTCCTCAGGCTGATCTTTTCTGATTCCTTCTTGAAGGTTTTCTCATTACTATATTCCTTCATAAGCAAATCATAGGCTTCAGGGGTAACTTTTGAATTTGGATTAGAATCCACCTCAATACCCTTGTGCTTGAGAAAATCAACAATGGTGGAGATCCCAATGTTGAATTCACGTGCCAGTTTGCTCAGTCTTACTGCTTTATTGTCAGACATTAACCTTATTAAATTTTGAAGCGAAAATAAAAGCGCTAAGTTATAATTATTATTATTAAACGGTATATTATTCGAATTCCGACTTTAGAATTTTCATAAGCTCTTTCACCGTTTCCTCTTCAAGATCGGTTCTTTTTACCAGGTCTTCAACGGTAAGATTCAGAACGCTCCTGGCCGTATCGCAGCCAATGGCTTTAAGTTCATCGATAATCCAGCCGTCGATTTCGTCTACAAATTCTTCGAGGTTCACGTCTTCCTCGTCTTCGCCGCCCGATTCGCGGTATACGTCGATTTCATAACCGGTAAGCTGGCTGGCAAGTTTAATGTTCAGTCCGCCTTTTCCAATGGCAAGGCTCACTTCCTTAGGCTGCAGGTAAACTTCAGCTCGCTTGTCCTTGTCGTTAAGCTTGATGGAGCTGATTTTTGCTGGGCTAAGGGCACGCTGTATGAAAAGCTGGTTGTTATTGGTGAAGTTGATCACATCGATATTTTCATTGCGCAGTTCACGCACAATACCATGGATTCTTGAACCTTTCATTCCCACACAGGCGCCCACGGGGTCGATGCGTTCGTCGTACGATTCCACGGCCACCTTGGCTCTCTCGCCCGGAACGCGCACAATTTTTTTGATGGTAATCAGTCCGTC
>JAKAMP010000332.1 GCA_021812865.1 Bacteroidota bacterium
TGGTAAACTCCAACAAGCGCCTGGCACATTCCTTATATGGCGAACCACAAAATGGAAAAAATATCAGCGCCTGATAAATTTGAAGTCCTGCAGGAATCTAACCAGCGGATTTAAAGCAAAGATTCCTCGAATCATAATCCGAAGTGGACAAAAATCCTACCGTTCTGAGAGTGAACGCGACAGGTTTTCGATCACCGATTTATTTACTTTTCTGGGATTGAGTTTTCTTAATTCGGTGAGTCGTTCCAGTGCAGCTTTACCGAATTCAACCAGTCCAACAGGATTATGATCGAAATCGTAACTGCCAATGCAAAATTCAAGTTTTGACTGGATCTCTGCGAATTCCGGCTTATTGACACTTTTAAAGGCATTCAACGCCGACTGACAGGCATCCCGAAGGTGATTGTCTGTATGATGCGACATATGCTCTATATTAAAATTTCAGAATATGTCTGACCGTTCAGTCCCGAATACAGGGATTCTGTTTAGGCGTGTATCACTTGATCGCTGACCAGTTCTCGTTTCTCTTGATACGAGTAACCTGCATCTCGCTGATGGCAAATAGTTTAGCAATCACATTCTGCTTCACACCCCTTTTGAGCATGGCCTTTAACTGTATTACATCTTCTGGCTTCAGCTTGGCATTGCGCCTGATCACTTTATTTGATTTTTTGTAATCCTCCAAAAACTTTCTGAACATGCGCTTGTAGCTTTCTTCCTTCGTAATCCACTGAAGGTTGTTTACATGGTTGTTCTGTTTATTCCAGTCAATATGGATTACTACGTGCTTTCCCTTTGATTCGTTGGGGATGAAAGCTTCTGCTGTAAGTTTATGAACCAGGTATGAATGGGGTTCTCCTTTAATGCGAAGGGTCACATTACTGAAACCGCGTATATTCCCAGGGCGAAGTATCTTACCATTCACTTTATCGTAGCAGTAACTTTTCACCCTGCCATAATTACTCACCTGATACTTGCCATCTGAACCTGGAACATCTTTCCAAATTTCATCAACAATTTTTCTTAGTTTCTTTTCCCTGGCCAACAGGATTTCTTTTTTTGGTCTGGCTGCCATTACTTTAGAGATTTAATTAATTAAACCGTGATTCAAATGTACTACAATTATAAGAATTTAATATCAAGCATTTATCATTTTAACATATTGAATTAAATGGATAATTCATTAATCAACAAAAATGAGTTATTTGTGGACAATTTTGATATCTACATAAAAATACGCATTTCGAAGAGTGCTCATTCTAAAATTAGAATTTTCTAACCGTTATGATTTAATGCTCATGACAGCACGATAGTGCCTCAACATTGGTAATTGAAGAGATTTTAGTAAATAACATTCTGGGGTTTGGAATGTTTGCCTTCACCGATTCGGCAGAATTTCGTATTTTCGGAACAAAACCGGGCGCCCATGAAAATTAAACTATTGACACTAATATTCCTGTCACTGATTCTTTTTGCGTGCCGGCCAAGGCAGCCAAAGGAGTCTGCTGCGACAGATACAAAGCAAGAATTTGCCTGCATGAAATGGCTGCAGGGTACCTGGAAGGAAAGGAATGACAGCGCTGAAAACTACCAGGAATGGACCATGCCAAATGACACCACGATACAAGAAACAGGCTGGACGAAAAAGGGCAGCGATTCTTCAGCAACAGAGAAGTTTCTTGTTCAGCGAGAAGATGATGGCATAATCATGAGTGTTGAGTTAGCTGAGCAAGAAGGCGCTCCTCCCTTATATTTTCACCTGGTATCGAATAAAAACGGAGAGCATGTTTTTGAGGATCAAAATAATAATTATCCGCAAAGACTCATCCTCCGGTTGAATCCCGATGGATCGCTGTACTACAGGCAGGAAGGCATTAGGGATGGACAGAGTCTTTTTAACGAACAGATTATGAATAAAATAAAATAAACCATTCCGATTTTTCTATTATTCCCTACCCTGAACTTCTGATATGGGCAAAAAATATATAATTTTATACGTTTCGAGAATCATAAAACTTTCCTCTATGAAACCCAGCATGAAACTTCTGTCTCTCGTTATTCTTGTCATTCTTCCCCTGCTCTTCTCCCAATGCCGGAACAACTCCCTGAAGGGAAAAACAACAGATTCAGTGCTGGTCGACCAGTCCCCCGACACCATCAATAAAGCCATTGCCATATTTTACAAGATGTTGTTGCCTGGAGAAATGTCGCAACTGTTTGAAAAAGCAGGGGCAGTCTATAATTCCGGCATTCTGAATCCCGTGGAAAGAATTCCCCTATACACCACTAGTGCAAAAGCTTCGCTAAATATGGGTGTTTACGGTGTAGACCTGGGTTATGCTAAAATGTTCAACCAAACACAGGTATCCATGAAGTATTTCAATGCCATTCACGACCTCTCCAATCAGATTGGTATTCCCGAAGAATATTTTTCTGACGGGATCAACTACTTTCAGAATAAAATAGTGAACCGTGACACCATCACAGACCTCGCCAACAGTATTTTCTCTGCCACACAGGAATACCTTGAAAAGAACGATCGCGAAGAAGTGACTGCGCTGATTATCCTCGGGGGCTGGGTGGAAGCGCTTTATATTTCTTCGACTATACTCAAGGATAACAAGCAGAACAAAGCGATCATCGACCGGATTGCCGGGCAAAAATATTCCCTCAACTCCCTGATCAATTACCTTGGCAATTACAGCAAGGACATGATGGTAGCTAAATACCTGCTGATGCTTAAAGCCCTAAAAAAGCCTTACGATGATGTCAATATCCTGTTTGATGAAAAGAGTACCCAGATGGACACCATAAAGAAAACGATCCATTCCGATTCCTATAAGGTTGAGGTGGCGCCGGAAACTCTCGATGCCATCACGAGCATGATCAAAGGCATACGGTCAGAAATCGTTAACTGAGGATGAAATAAGTCACTTATTAAACATCCTCTCTTATATCGCGGAAAAAAGATCGCCTGAAAATGAAATAAAACCCAATAAATGAATCCAAGATACTGGCTATTCCTTGCACTTCCATTGATCTGCCTGCAGATCTCCGCACAGCAGGTCGACATGAAAAAATTGGAAAACTTCAAACCCAGAAGCATCGGACCGGCCGCCATGAGTGGCAGGGTCACAGCAATAGCTGTGGTGAATTCCGATCCGGATAAAATATATGTAGGATCAGCCTCCGGAGGAGTATGGAAATCAGTTAGCGGAGGCATTTTCTGGGAACCGGTATTCGATAAGGAACCTGTTCAGTCGATTGGTTGTATTTCTATTTACCAGAAAAATCCCGACATCATCTGGGTTGGGACGGGTGAAGGCAACCCCCGAAATAGTGTTTCCAGTGGCAATGGAGTATACCGTTCGCTCGATGCCGGTAAAACCTGGAATTTCATGGGACTTGAGCTTACCCGTAACATTCATCGCATCATTGTCGATCCCGACAATCCTGACATTGTATTCGTGGGAGCCATAGGCTTTCCATGGAGTCCATCGGAAGACCGTGGAGTATTCAAGACCACCGACGGCGGAAAAACCTGGAAAAAGATATTATATATCAACCCTACTACCGGTGTGGGCGATATGGTAATGGACCCCTTCAATCCAAACAAAATTTTTGTTTCCATGTGGGATCACCAGCGCTGGCCTTGGTTTTTCAGGTCAGGTGGACCTGGGTCGGGCCTGTATCTTACCATTGACGGGGGAGAAAACTGGAAAAAGATCACCAGCGAGGACGGCCTGCCGAAGGGCGAACTGGGAAGGATTGGTATAGCCATTGCCAGGGGCAGAACGAATGTGGTTTATGCCTTGGTGGAATCAAAGAACAATGCCATTTACCGGTCGGATGACGGCGGCTATAAATGGACTAAGGTATCGGAAAGGAACCCTGTGGAGCGGCCCTTTTATTTTGCAGAAATATACGTGGATCCGCAGAACGAAAACCGCGTATATAACCTGCAAACAGCCGTGAGCGTAAGTGAGGACGGTGCAAGGACCTTCCGTACGCTAATACCCGGGTACCCGAGAGGCGATATTCATGTTGACAACCATGCCTGGTACGTTCATCCCGAAAATCCTGATTATTTAATTGACGGGAATGACGGAGGACTGGCTATTTCGCGCGACAGAGGAAAACCTGGCA
>JAKAMP010000333.1 GCA_021812865.1 Bacteroidota bacterium
GAGAGAAAACCAGTCCAGCGATGAAGCCTGGCTTGCCCTGCTGCTGTTTTTCAGGGAACTGTCGCAAAATCAGTAAAATCCTTCAATCATAACTTCAATATATCATGAATAACGGGGAATTTCGCGAACAAGCCCATAAGCTGGTAGACTGGATGGCCGACTATCTAGATAACATTACCCAATATCCTGTAAAATCGCAGGTTTCGCCCGGGGAGATTCTTGAAAAACTTCCGGCCGGTCCTCCTTTCCATAGCGAAAATATGGACGATATCTTCTCTGACTTTGAAAAGATCATCATACCGGGTATTACGCACTGGCAAAGTCCCAAATTTTTTGCTTATTTCCCTGCCAATTCGAGTTATCCTTCCGTGCTGGCCGAGATGCTTACGGCCACCCTGGGAGCCCAATGCATGAAATGGGAAACTTCCCCGGCCGCAGCCGAACTGGAGCAGTTGGTGCTGGACTGGCTCAGACAGATGACAGGACTACCGGCAGATTTCAGCGGTGTGATCCAGGACAGCGCCTCCTCCTCCACCCTGGTAGCCCTGCTTACGGCCCGTGAAAAAGCCACCAGGTTTGACATCAATGCAAAAGGCTTAAGGGATAACCGTTTTAGGGTGTATTGCTCCTCCGAAGCGCATTCTTCCATTGAAAAGGGAGTACGTATTGCCGGAATAGGCAGCGAAAACCTGGTCAAGATCGCTGTAGATGGGCAATACCGCATGATCCCTGCCCTGCTCGAAGAAAAAATCAAGGAAGATACTGCACGCGGCTTTCGCCCCCTATGTGTGGTAGCGGCCCTGGGTACCACCGGTTCAACTTCCGTGGATCCCCTCAAGGAAATTGCCCTGATCTGCCGCAAGCATAATGTATGGCTGCATGTGGATGCCGCTTACGCAGGCTCGGCCCTTATCCTGCCCGAGTACCGGTGGATGTCCGAAGGAGTTGACCTGGTTGACAGCTTCGTTTTCAACCCGCACAAATGGCTCTTCACCAATTTCGACAGCTCGGTTTATTTTGTAAAGGACAGGCAGGCCCTGGTCAATACCTTCTCCATCCTTCCGGAATACCTGCGCACAGCGACCCAGGGCAAGGTAAATGATTATTGTGACTGGGGCATACCTCTGGGGAGAAGGTTCAGGGCCCTGAAACTCTGGTTTGTACTGCGGCATTACGGAGTGGCAGGTCTTCAGGAGGTTCTCCGCAGTCACTTGAAACTGGCTGCAGAATTCAAACAATGGCTGGAAAAGGACGGACACTTCGAAATTCTTGCCCCGCTTACCATGAATGTGGTCTGCTTCCGTTACAATCCCGGCAATCTGACCGATGACGAACTGAACCGCCTGAACGAAGACTTGATGCAACGCATCAACCGTACCGGTAAAATGTATCTTACCCATACCAAGCTTGCGGGAAAATTTACCCTGCGGATGGTGATCGCGCAGACCAACGTTGATCATTCCCATGTGGAGGAAGCATTCCACATGATCAGGGATATGGCTTGCAATTGAAGACGCGAGCTAAATGGACGGAGCCACATCCATGAGCTAATTGTTAATAAATCCTGGTTTTGCGTTGAACAGAAAATGCTGCGAAGTATCCTGCCGATTGATCAGCCGGTTGAATATTGGTAGGAATGTTCGCCGAGGGACCACTGAAAATAGGTACTTTGGGATAGTATTCCTGGATAAAAGCCATGAGAAAATCCTGGTAACTTTCCGTAATCCTGTCCATCTCAAGGGTAATGGTATCTCCTCTGCTTAACACCTCATCGGGCTTTTTTGAATCCAGGAAGTACACGGGAAACCCATCGTACCTACCTCCCATGAATCCGGTATTGTCGCCAATGTTTACAAATTCCTGGGCGCTGTCGGTAAGCAATATCCCATTCCGGTATGCTTTCATCAGGTAGTAGTTTATTCCTCCACCGATATCATTCGCGTACATGGTGATGATCCATCCCTTGTTATATGGATTTTCTCCGGAATAGATCACGTGAATCGAATCAATAGGCAATTCCGGGGCCAGGTAAGAAGAGGCTGTATAGGATTCCTTGGTGCCATCGCGGTTCACATCGACATTTGAAATATCGAGGGTATAGGTTCTGCCCGGCATACCATATACGCCTGAATCGGTTTCGTAATAGCCAGGGTGCAGGCTATCCTCCTGCAGAAGGAAGACATTGGCGCCTTCCGAAATGCTCACTGTTGCCCCGCTGATCCACTGGACAGGTTGCGTAGCCATGGGATCACCCGAACGGGAAAGTTTTACGATGTGTCTCATGGTATCGGTACTGATGGAACCATCCACCACCAGTCGGCTTGCGCCACTGTCAAGTTTCATATTGATGGTCTCTGTGCAGCTTGCAGCGGACAGGATGATTACTCCGAAAATGAATGCCCTGAGGAAGGGGGTATACTTTTTCATTTGATCTGCTTTTACATGTTAAAAGGTGAAATTGTAGGTAATGCCCGGGAAGAAAACAAAAGGCAGGTACCACCGTTCGATGCGCTGCTTCTCCTGGTTGAAATTGATGATCCAATCGTTATGCCTTCCATACGCATTATACATGGAAAATACCCATTCTCCCTGCCAGGGACGCCCGGGCTTGTCCTTGCCTTTTACCGAAACCGACAGGTCGAGCCGATGGTAATCGCGCATCCGGTAACCGTTTCGCGATGAATAGATTTTATTCACCGCATTTTCATATACAAAAGATCCGATTGGAAAGGTGATGGGCGCCCCGGTGGCATATACCCAGTTGGCCGATACACTCGTCCGTTTCGAAAACTGGTAATTCAGGATCAGGTTGACCGTATGAGGCTTATCATAAGGTGAAGGATATTCCAGTCCATGATTGATGGCCGGGATTTTCCGCAAGGAACGGGAATAGGTATAGCTTATCCAACCATTGAAATTGCCCTCCGGTTTTCTTACCAGCAATTCTACTCCGTAAGCATGCGCCTTGCCTGTACGTATTTCTCCTTCCATTCGAGGATTCATAAGCAACTCTGCGTGATCCTTGAAATCAATTGCATTGTACATCTTCTTGTAGAACCCTTCTACTGAAGTTTCGAGTCTGTTATCGAAAAAATTCCGGAAGTACCCCAGTCCGAACTGGTCTGCTGATTGGGGCTTCACATTCGGACTGGCAGGAAACCACACATCGAGAGGCATCCCACTGGTAGAGTTCGATGCGAGCGACATGTACTGAATGGTTCTTGAATAACTGGCCTTCACCGATGACTGATCGTTCAGGGTGAACACCAATCCCAGCCTGGGTTCAAAACCCTGGTAGGTATGAAAGATTTTACCCGATGGATAGTAAGTCGTATCGGTTACATTGTAATCGCTGTTGAAGCCATATACTGTGCCCTTGCCCAGGTTCTGGAACACGGAATACCGTAATCCATATTTTACAGTGAAACGAGCGCTGAGTTTATAGTCATCCGATAAATACGCGGCATATTCCATTTCATAGTTCTTTGGGTAGGGTACATCCAACCTGTGGTTGTCAGGACCGATGATATAAGCAGTGCAGGGATTGATATCGTGATAAGTAGACACAGCGCCGAATTTAATTTCATGTCTGGGGCTGGCAAAAAAATTCATATCAAACTTGGCGCTATAATCGAGCAGGGAGGGATTCCACTGGTAATTTGTCCCGCCCATGTGCATCGAGAGGTTATAATCATACCTGGAGCGTATCAGGGTAAAATTGGAGAAGAGCTTATTCGAAAACAGGTGGTTCCATCGAAGGGTGACTGTCTGGTTGCCAAAACCTGCATCGGACATTCCTTTTTGTCCGAACTTGTCCCTGCCCAGGTAGGCAGAAAGGTACAACCGGTTTTTATCGTTGAAGGTGTGATTCACCTTCAGGTTCAGATCGTAAAAATACATAATGCTTTTCTTTACACCCGTATCGGGGAGGAGGGGGAAGAAAAGATCGGCATACGTGCGGCGACCGGATATAAGGAACGATGTTTTTTCATTTGCTATGGGTCCTTCGAGGGTTAGACGGCTGGAAATGAGTCCCACACCTCCGGTAGCCGAAAATTTCTTGTTATTGCCCTCACGCATGCGCACATCGAGCACCGAGGAAAGTCTTCCCCCATAGGAGGCCGGAATATCTC
>JAKAMP010000334.1 GCA_021812865.1 Bacteroidota bacterium
TCGCTTTGAAATCAGCGAACTCTTTTTTTAGGTAATTGGCGAGCCCTTGTGTGGCAAGTCCAACCGTGTACTTATTCATCCGGTTTGTGCCTGCGCCCATGATCCCGCGCATACCACCTGTGCCGAATTCCAGGTCGGTGTAAAAAGAATCGATCAGGTCATCCGGTTTGCCTTCCAGAAGTTTTTTTATTTCAAGGCGGGTTTCTTCATCGATGCTTTCTGAAAGCCATTGTTGTGCACGTCGTTTGGACAATTCAAGGAGCTCCTGCTTTTCCATGGAAATGATTTTTATTCACAAAACACAAAGCTAATCATGCTTCGCGAATTTTTCGCGAAAAATACCTGACAGTTACGATAAGTTTATGAATTGACTATTTCTCCGGAGAACCCTAAGAAAATTCCTGACCAACGGATTAATTTATTGAACAGGCATTTCATGATCTAAGAATTTCTTTACTATCCAAGCGAGCAATATATCTACTTTAAGAGCAATTCCATGCATTTTTTAAGGCTGTCCTCCCAGTGTGGAATCTGTAGACCGAAGGTCTGCTTTATTTTCTGTTTATTCAGTACACTGTACGGGGGACGGGCAGTAGGAGTGGGGTATTCTTTCGACTCGATAGGTTCAACCCTGCATGTTCTCCCCGAAAGAAGCATTACCTGCCGGGCAAAATCATACCAGCTGGTCACGCCTTCATTTGAATAATGGAATATCCCTGGGGTGAATTTATTCGCTTTGCTGTGGTCTATCATATGCATAATGGCGTTTGCCAGGTCGGCTGCATAAGTAGGCGTTCCCACCTGGTCGAATACGACCCTGACCAGATTGCGCTCCGCTCCGATCCGCATCATGGTTTTTACGAAATTCTGACCGAAGGAAGAATACAGCCAGGAAGTGCGAATAATGATACTATTGAATGTTGATAACCTCCGTTCGCCAGCCAGCTTGGACTCTCCGTATACGGTGGCAGGACGTGTTGCATCGGTTTCATTATAAGGACGATAGCTTTTACCATCGAATACATAATCGGTGGAAACATGAATCAGCCTGACGTTGTGCTGAAGGCAGCCATCGTTGAGGTATTTTACTGCATCGGAATTCAGCCTGAATGCTGCATCCCGGTCAGTTTCAGCCTTGTCGACTGCCGTATAAGCAGCGCAGTTTACCAGGAAGGAGGGTTTGTGAAGGGATAAAAATTCGGATACTGCACGGGCATTGCAGATGTCCAGCTCGGCTACATCGGTGAAGATGAATTCCACCTCCGGATGCCGGGATGCAAGTACCCGAAACTCGTTTCCCAATTGCCCATTAGCTCCGGTAATAAGTATTTTATCCATGAAAATCAAAATTCATTTCAGCATTTTTCAGAAGGGGGAGTATATTGTCTTTATTCGAAAGAATCGCCTGGTCAGCAGGAAGTTCCCAGTCAATGTCCAGCTCATAGTCGTCATAGCGTATTCCCCTTTCCGTTTCAGGTGCATAGAATTCATCGCACTTGTAAAAGACAATGGCAGTTGGGCTCAACACAGAAAAACCGTGAGCGAATCCTTTGGGGATGAGCAATTGCTTCTTGTTCTGCGCAGAAAGCCTGATGCCAAACCATTTTTTGAAGGTGGGAGAACCTTTTCTGATATCAACGGCCACATCGAGTATCTCACCTTCAATTACCCTTACGAGTTTTGACTGGGCTTTCGGTTCAAGCTGGTAATGAAGACCTCTCAATACTCCATAAGTGGAACGCGACTGGTTGTCCTGTACCCACCGAATGTTTATGCCGTTCTCCCGGAATTTATTTTCGTTGTAGCTCTCGTAAAAGTATCCCCTGGCATCTTCGAATACTTTTGGTTCAACCACGATCAGTCCGTATATACCTGTTGAAATATATTGCATTTGTGCAGTGTTTATTATGGATTGATGGTTACAATTTTTTCATTGGCCAGATTGAATAAGTACTGCCCGTAGCTGTTGTTCTTCAGTCCTTCGGCGAGTTTCAGCAACTGTTCTTTGTCGATAAATCCGCGCTTGTAGGCGATCTCCTCGGGGCATGAAACCTTCAGTCCCTGGCGGCTTTCGATGGTATGAATAAAATTTGATGCCTGCAGAAGACTTTCGTGGGTGCCGGTATCGAGCCATGCCATGCCGCGACCGAGGAGCCTTACGGTGAGCCTGCCTTCTTCCAGATATAAGCGGTTGAGGTCGGTGATTTCCAGTTCGCCGCGTTTGGAAGGTTTTAGGCTTTTAGCTTTCTTCACTACATCGTTCCCGTAAAAGTACAGGCCTACTACGGCGTAGTTCGACTTGGGTTCTCTGGGCTTTTCCTCGATGCTCAGCGCTTTTCCATGCTGATCAAATTCAACCACTCCATATCGTTCGGGATCATTCACGAAATATCCGAAAACCACAGCTCCATCGGTGACGGTAGCGGTTTCGAGCAGCATGCCTCCGAATCCATAGCCATAGAAGATATTATCGCCCAGCACAAGGCACACGGGATCTTTCCCAATGAAAGATTCGCCGAGGATGAATGCCTGGGCCAGTCCGTCGGGAGAGGGTTGCACAGCGTAGCTGATACGAAGGCCCAAGTGACTGCCGTCATGTAAAAGGTCTTCATACAGGTGGATGTCCCGCGGAGTGGAAATGACCAGGATATCCTGTATCCCGGCCAACATCAGTACCGACAAGGGATAATAGATCATCGGCTTGTCATACACTGGGATGATCTGCTTGCTGATGCTCTGCGTGATAGGATAGAGCCTCGTTCCGGAGCCTCCGGCCAAAATGATGCCTTTCATAGATATATGTGAATAAAATGTTTATGAACTGCAGGTTACTTAACTATGGTTCTGAAGTATTCAATGGTTTTGAGCAGTCCTTCATCCAGGGCCACTTTGGGTTCCCAATTCAGTTCCTTCCTGGCAAGGCTGATGTCAGGTTTGCGCTGCAAGGGATCGTCGGCTGGCAGGGGCAGGTGGATGATTTTCGAGCTTGAACCGGTTAGGACAATCACTTTATCAGCGAGCTCCCGGATGGTGAATTCGCCAGGGTTGCCAATATTGACCGGTCCGATAAAGTCTTCATGCGAGCGCATCATGAGCGTCATGCCTTCAAGCAGATCGTCTACATACTGGAAACTACGGGTCTGCGCGCCATCTCCGTAAATAGTAAAGTCTTCGTTTTTCAGGGCCTGTACAATAAAATTCGAAACGACCCGTCCGTCGTTGGGATTCATTCTCGGACCATAGGTATTGAATATCCTGATGATCTTGATCTTTACTTTGTTTTGCACATGATAGTCCATGAAGAGGGTTTCTGCACAACGTTTTCCTTCATCGTAACATGAACGAATACCGATGGGATTCACATTACCCCAGTAGCTTTCGGGCTGTGGATGGATCTTCGGATCGCCATACACTTCGCTGGTCGATGCCTGCAGAACGGTTGCCTTCACCCTTTTGGCCAGGCCCAGCATATTGATGGCTCCCATCACCGAGGTTTTTACGGTTTTGATGGGATTGTACTGGTAATGAATGGGAGAGGCAGGGCAGGCGAGATTATAAATTTCGTCCACTTCGGCAAAAAACGGTGCAATTACATCGTGCCTAACCAGCTCAAAATAGGGATTACCAATGAGGTGAATGATGTTCTTTTTCGAGCCGGTGAAAAAATTATCCAGGCAGAGCACTTCGTTTCCTTCATTTAAAAGTTTTTCACATAGGTGTGAGCCAATGAATCCGGCGCCCCCGGTGATGAGAATTCTTTTCACTCGTATATCTATTAGTTAATAAATTGGTCTCGTGGAACATCCATGATAATCATTATCTATTGTGTTAATGAATCATGAATGATTCATTTTTTTTACAGGTTTTCGGCCAATGCAATAGTAAGCATATCCGTATTCTTTCATGTCTTCAGGTTCATAAATGTTCCTGCCGTCGAAGATGACCTTGTGTTTGAGTAGTTTTTCCATTACCTTAAAATTGGGTAAACGGAATTCAGGCCATTCGGTAACCAGCACCAGCCCGTCACAGTCGATAAGCGCCTCATACTGGTCCCCTGCGTATTCTATTTCATCCTGAAGGTATTTTTTCGCTTCATGCATGGCTACCGGATCGTA
>JAKAMP010000335.1 GCA_021812865.1 Bacteroidota bacterium
ATTTCGTAATGAAACTCGGTAGTGGTAAAAATGGTTTCATCGGGTACGAAAGTAATGATGGTGCCTGTTTTATCGGTGTCGCCTTCGACCTTTACCGGTCCCAGGGGCTTACCAATCCTGTATTCCTGGACAAACTTTTTGCCGTCGCGGTGAATTTCCGCTTTGAGATATTTTGAAAGTGCATTCACGCAGGATACACCCACGCCGTGCAATCCGCCGGACACCTTATAGGATGCTTTATCGAATTTCCCTCCGGCATGCAACACGGTAAGCACCACTTCGAGGGCCGATTTCTTTTCCTTTTCGTGGTAGTCGGTAGGAATACCACGGCCATCATCGGTCACGGTGATTGACCCGTCTTCATTGATCACTACATCAATATTGCTGCAAAAGCCGCCCAGAGCCTCGTCTATGGAGTTGTCAACCACCTCATATACCAGGTGATGCAATCCTTTCAGGCTCACGTCACCAATATACATGGCAGGTCTTTTCCGCACCGCTTCAAGACCTTCCAATACCTGGATGCTGTCTGCCGAATAATCGGATGCCGCATCCTGTTTCGCCTGCAACTCTTTGTCGTTTAAATCTTTCTCGTTCAATTCGTTACTCATATGAAACAAAATATCAATTAATATCAGACAATAGACTGATGAAGATGAATTTTAACAATTACATTGAGATTACTTTCCGACCCAACCCACCAAGCATTCCCGGAGTGAGATATATTGCATTCAATTTCAATCAGTTATAATCAATTTTTTCATAAAAAATTAACCGGCTCAAATGTACAAAAATTAATCCTCTTTACACTGTAACTCATAAACAATAATTGAATATTTTGATGAATTTATTGTGTTAATTATCAATGTATTATATTATCAAATAAAGATTGTGATCCATTCATTAAACTTTGTTAAAAATGCGGGAAATTTTTAAAACTTCCCAAACTATAAATTTCAATGCTGTTGGCTATTGGCTTTTCGTCTGATGCATCCGAGGTGAAAATTTTATAAAATGGATTGCTTATTCTATGATCATGTAATGATCCATTCGGATAATAATACTGGTAGTTTCTGGAAATAATCCATCCCCCAGAAAATTCTGCTTCGCCTTCACTCACAAATGCAGAGCAATTAAAAAATTGCATTTTGCGAAGGATGTCCTATAAAAGAGGAATCTCAGTGAATTTTCAAACTTTTTCCCTTCTTCATCAGAGTTTACAGCGCATAGGTAAACCCGGCCATGAAATTAAAGCGCTGTAAGGGGTACTGGTACCACTGATAGTATCTTGAAGCAGCCAGGTTGTTGATATGCAGAAAAACCGACAGAAGCTTTGTATAACGGTATTCCAGGCTCAGGTTGATATCGGCTATCCCTTTCAGTTCGGCATATCCAGTTCCATTCAGGGGCAGTGCAAACCGTTTCCCTACGTAGTAAACACTGGCGCCGGCAATGATCTTGTCCATCAGGTTATATCGTCCTTTCAGGGTAAAATCAAGGATATCCTTCTGGAAAGGCTTATCGAGCTTAGACAGGGTATATTGATTGTATTCGCCGCTGAGCGAGAGCGTCAGTTTCTGTTCCTGATTATATATAAATTCTCCACGATAATTCAGAATTTCAACATCATCATAGGTTGTATTGAACTGGTTCCCGAGCGACAGGGAGTCTGCGGCGTTGTTTATATAAAAATACATATTGCCCACAGAGGCATATTTGAGGCTCAGGTTATAAGCAAAGTGGGTACCCATGTTGCCTTTCAGTCCGCCGTAGGCAATAATTTTATAGTTTGAACTCTTCACGGAAAGGGAAGGCATGATGAACGGGTTTTCCTTTAGAATGGCATAGTAATCATTGGCCTGGCGGTATCCGGTTACCCCGAAGTAAGGAATCAGAATTTTGTCAATGGCTGTGAATTCGAGTATGCCTTCGGGATATATGTTGAAGGTTGATTTTCCGCCCACAACGTCAGCGGTAAGGTTTAATCCTAATGAGAATTTCCAGTCGCTGGTCCTTCTGCTGAAGCCCGGTTTGAATTCGAACAGGGCATGGTAAGCGGTGTCGATATTCATACTGGGCTTGAAATAGCTGAAATTTATATCGCCTGTCAGAAAGTTATCTACCACCATTTTCTTCAGGTTAACACCCAGGTTGAAAGCGTGTTCAAAGTGTTTGTCCTTCAGGTTTGTATACCCGTATCCGATCTTAAGCTGGTAATTCATCCGGCTGCTGTCTGCGTAATTGGAAGCAAGATCAATGGAAGCGCCGCCGTGAAGAATATCCTGGCGAATCTTGTTCTTGTCGAGAACAGTATCGACCAGTGGATTATAGCCATAATAATGAACTGTATTTCCGCTGAAATCAACTTCACCTTTCAATACATGGTACTTCATGATTTTTGCACCATACAGCGCAGCATCATTATTGGCATAGCCGGCATCCACCTTGTTTTTGTCGTTCCGCTCATAATTCCATTGGGATGACAAGTGCCTGAAATAAAAGCCGCCGACGAATTTGGATGATCTCAGGCTGCTGATATTCAGTTCTGCAAGCGGAGTAAGGTAATTGCCAATACCCAGTTTCAGGTAGCTCTTGTATAAACGGGGAACGGATTCGGCCACCATTTTGGCTGCTGTGATGGGTACCACTTCATATTCCGTGGGTATGCGCTGGGACAGGATACTATAACTGAACACCGGGGCAACATGCAAAGTGTCGCTGACAGAAGGCAGAAAATTGATTTTCACCGCATCGGAAAGTACCGGTTCGTATGGTTTCACTACAAAAACCTCTTTCTGGTTTGTATTCTGTGCGGATACCCGGGAGGAAATAAGTGCAGCGCTGAGCAGCAGAAAAAAGTGAATTATTATTCTATATGGTTTCATGTTCGGGTAATTACTTTTGGTTAAGGCTGTCGGTAGCATTTACAGGTGCAGATGAATTGAGTGATTCGAGTTGTGCTTTCTTCTGCCGGGCGGTATCGAGAATACCGTCGTCGGTCTTGTCATAATAATCGAGGATGCTTTTCAGGGTCTGCAGGGCCTGAAATGTATCTTTCTTTTTGGCATAAATGTCGGCCAGCAGGATGAAGCTCTTAGCCATCCAATACTGGTGGGGTGTATTCTGGTCAATAAAATTGAATATCTCTTTCTGTGCCTTGTCGATCTCACCCTGGTTATACAGGATTTCTGCCACCCTGTATTTTGATTCGGCGCCCTCAACTGTTTTGACGTTTACAGCCACTTTCCGGAACAACTGGAGGGCCGCATCGGTTTTGTTCAGTGCCAGCTGGGAGCGGGCTGCAGTAAAGTCAGCTTCGCTGATGATGTAATCGGGCACCTTTTCCGTGACCAATACTTTGTCGCAGGCATCGATAGCAGGCTGGTACTGCTGTAAATTGTAATAACACCTCATCATGCCTATCCGCGCTTCCATCAGGTTGCTGCGTACCTGCGCCACCGCTTCGAGTTCCTTATAATCCTGCGCTGCTTCCGCGTAATTCCTGGCATTCATATTGATCCTTG
Source organism: Bacteroidota bacterium (assembly GCA_021812865.1). Lineage (GTDB taxonomy): Bacteria > Bacteroidota > Bacteroidia > Bacteroidales > JAAYUG01 > JAKAMP01. Next base: position 3,525 of record JAKAMP010000335.1, read on the forward strand.
CCGCTCCCAGCAATGCCGGCTCGGTAAAAATATTTCGCGGCATCCCGATTACGTAGTTGAACGCGGTAATAGCCTGGTCGGTCTCACCGGAACGGTAGTTACAGTCTCCTTTATAGTACTGTGCGTTTAGTATGAAGTTGCCATTGGGAAATTTCTCAATGTATTTAGCAAATGCCTGTTTGGACCGGTCACAATCGCCCGAAAGGTAAAGGTTCTCGGCTGCATAATAGGTAAGCGAATCTTCCTCGGAGGCGCTCACGGTGGGTACATTGCCCAGCCCCTTCACATAAGTGAAATATCCATCCACATCGTTCATATCCACGTAAATATTCTTTACGCCTGCCAGTGCATTCTGGGCTTCGGGTGTACCAGGGAAATCCGAAACCACTTTCTTGTATACCGCCATGGCATCCTGGTTTTTGTCCTGGTTATAATAGATCAGGCCGAGTTGCACGAGTGAACGGCTCACGAAAGCGCCCGAAGAATATTCCTTTACAATACGCTGGTAATCGGCCATGGCCTTATCGGGCTGGTTTAGTTTCATATAACTGTTGGCCAATTCGAACAGGGCATCGTCCAGATCG
>JAKAMP010000336.1 GCA_021812865.1 Bacteroidota bacterium
CAAGAATCAGAACTTTGAACAAGCTGCCAGTTTCCGTGACAAGGAAAAGCAACTACTCGAAAACCTTGAAGCTGAAAAGCAGAGGTGGGAAAAAGAACTCAGCAAGAACCGTGAAATTGTCGACGAGGAAAAGGTGGCTGAAGTCGTGGCCATGATGACCGGCGTACCGGTTCAACGTATTGCACAGGCCGAAGGCGCCCGTCTGCTGAAAATGGCCGGCGAACTCAGTGGAAAGGTGATCGGGCAGGATGACGCCATTGAAAAAGTGGTGAAGGCTATCCAGAGAAACCGCGCCGGACTGAAAGATCCAAACAAGCCCATTGGTTCATTCATTTTCCTCGGTCCTACAGGCGTAGGAAAAACTCAGCTGGCAAAGGTGCTTGCCAAATATCTCTTTGATTCTGTCGACAACCTCGTACGGATCGATATGAGCGAGTACATGGAGAAGTTCTCCGTATCAAGACTGGTGGGAGCGCCTCCGGGATATATCGGATATGAGGAAGGCGGCCAGCTCACCGAAAAAGTCCGCCGCAAACCATACTGTGTGGTTCTGCTCGACGAAATTGAAAAGGCCCATCCAGATGTATTTCATATCCTGTTGCAGGTGCTTGATGAAGGACAACTTACTGACAGCCTGGGAAGGCGCGTGGATTTCAGGAATACCATCATCATCATGACTTCGAATATCGGAACCAGGCAACTAAAAGATTTTGGCCAGGGGGTGGGATTCTCCACCACCGCAAAACAGGCACAGGCAAATGAATATGCCAGGTCGGTGATCACCAACGCCCTGAAAAAAACCTTTGCCCCTGAGTTCCTCAACCGTATTGATGATGTGATCATATTCAATCACCTTACTAGGGATGATATTTATAAAATCATTGATATTGAACTGGCAGGTCTGTACGACCGCATAAAAACCCTTGGATATACCGTGCAGCTTACAGACGATGCCAAGGATTTCCTCATTGAGCGTGGCTATGACATGCAGTTTGGCGCCCGGCCGCTCAAACGGGCCATTCAGAAATACCTCGAAGACCCACTGGCAGAGGTGATCATCAAATCCACTGTCAAAGAGGGTGATGTGGTGATGGTCGGAATAGACAAGGAAAAGGAGGAAATCAAAATCGAACTCACCCAGGCTGCGGAAAACGCAGAAAAAAGCGGGGAGGAAGAAATCAAAGGAGACAAATAGTCTCCTTTTTTATTGAGTGAACTGGAGTGCCATCCTGTTCCATTTCATCACCTCGTTTTGCTTCAAATTTGATTTTGCGCAACAAATGATTTCTTGAATATTGATTTTTGGTTTTGCGTTTTTTTTCTCACACGGGCATGGCCGTCAGATCAAACTCTGTTGCGTCAATTATTCTGACCTGCACGAAAGTGCCTGGCATAAAGGTGCCGGTATGTACAGGTATCAGAATTTCATTATCTACCTCCGGACTGTCCGATTCGCTACGGGCTATGTAAAAATCGCCCTCCCTCCTATCAACCAACACTTTCAATAAACTTCCTATTTTTTTATTATTCAGATCGTTACTAATTTCCTGCTGTATGCGCATGAGTTTCTCAAGCCTGGATTTTTTTACGCTTTCCGGGACATTGTTCTTGTAATTTTTCCACCCAAATGTATCTTCTTCATGAGAATAGCTAAAGGTTCCCAGTCGTTCAAATCTTGACTTTTCAACGAATTCGCATAATTCCCCGAAATCTTTGGCGGTCTCACCCGGATGCCCTACCATGAGCGTAGTTCTGAGGGCCACGCCGGGCAGCTCCTCCCGGATATACTGAATCAGGTCATAGGTCTCTGCCTTGTTGATATTCCGCCTCATCTTCTGCAGCATCGGATCGCTGATGTGCTGGAAAGGAATGTCAATGTAGCGGCAGATTTTGGGTTCCTCTTTCATGAATTGAATGACCTCCCTGGGGAATGAAGCCGGGTAGGCATAATGCAGCCTGATCCACTCAATCCCATTAATCCCGGCCAGGGAACGGAGAAGGGATGCGAGCATACTCTTTTTGTGGGTGTCGCGGCCATAGTAGGTCAGGTCCTGTGCGATCAGGATCAGCTCCTTTACGCCCTTCCGGGCAAGAAAGGATGCTTCCTTCACCAGTTCTTCAGCAGGAATGGAAACGTGTTTTCCCCTGATCAACGGGATGGCGCAGAACGCACAACTTCTGTCACAGCCCTCTGAAATTTTCAGGTAGGCATAATGCCCGGGGGTGCTGAGTTGTCTCTCTCCCAGCAAATTCTTTTTATAATCATATCCCAGGGTCCGAACGATTTCTTCGAGGGAGTTCACACCAAAATACTGGTCTACTTCTCCAATTTCCTTCTCCAATTCAGGTTTATACCTTTCGGACAGGCACCCCATCACGTAGACATGGTTCAGTAGCCCGTCTTTCCTGGCCTTTATGAATCCCAGTATGGACTGTATGCTTTCATCTTTTGAATCCCTTATGAAACCGCAAGTGTTTACAATCACCGTCTGTGCTTCGGATGTTTCAGCATTATGCAGGATATCCACTCCGTTCATCTCCAGTTGTCTGGCCAGTTTCTCCGAATCGACTACATTTTTAGAACATCCCAGGGTGACAATATTGATTTTCTGCTTCCGGGATCGGTTGGCTTTCATGGTTCAGAAATGATCAGAAAATGGGATGGATAGTATGTTGAAACGATTCAGTCAGGAAGATGGACTGGTTACATATGAAAAAGGGAGTCTACGAATTCATCCCTGTCAAACACCTGCAGGTCCTCTATTTTTTCGCCTACCCCAATGTATTTAACGGGTATCCTGAACTGGTCGGAAATGCCGATGACCACTCCTCCCTTGGCTGTGCCGTCAAGCTTGGTAATGGCCAGGGCCGAGACTTCAGTGGCTGAAGTGAACTGGCGGGCCTGCTCAAATGCATTCTGGCCGGTAGACCCGTCGAGAACCAGCAGTACTTCATGGGGAGCCTCGGGAATGACCTTCTGAATCACCCTTTTGATTTTGCTGAGCTCATTCATCAGGTTGATCTTGTTATGCAAACGGCCGGCTGTATCGATAAGTACAATATCTACATCACTTGCTTTAGCCGAATTTACGGTATCATATGCCACCGATGCAGGATCGGCGCCCATGCCCTGTTTCACAATACCAACCTGGGCGCGTTCAGACCATATAGTGAGCTGGTCCACTGCAGCGGCTCTGAAAGTATCGGCAGCGCCAAGCAATACCTTTTTCCCGGCTTTCCTGTACTGGGCGGCAAGTTTTCCAATGGTTGTGGTCTTTCCTACGCCGTTCACGCCAACTACCATAACCACATAGGGTTTGATTTTCAGCTCCAAATCAAAATCGGCGGCTGCAGTGTTTCTATTCTCAGACAGTAATGCGGCTATCTCTTCTCTCAGTATTTTGTCAAGTTCGCCTGCATTGACGTATTTATCCCTGGACACGCGATCTTCAATTCGCCGGATGATCTTCAGGGTTGTTTCAACTCCTACGTCGGAACTGATCAATATTTCCTCCAGCTGATCGAGCACTTCCGCATCCACGCGGGACTTCCCTATGATAGTCCGCGACAACTTCTGGAAAACACTTTGCTTGGTTTTTTCCAGTCCCTTGTCGAGACTTTCTTTTTTATCCCTTGAAAACAACCCCATGAACTCGTTGATAAATGAAAATGAAAAAAGCTTTCCTAATAAGAAAGCTTTGAAATATACTAAAAAATGAAGTGCAGATTAATTGCTCGAAAGAAAATCTTTGATATGTTCCTTATGAACCACATCTTCTTTAAATATGTATGATCCCGTCTTGGGTGATTTAACCATTCTGATCACCTTACTGAACTGTTTGCCAGCTCCGTCCTTGAATGATGAAATTGCTTTCTTTGCCATGGTTCAAAGTTTTACTTTATTTCTTTATGAACAGTGTATTTTTTCAGAACGGGATTGTACTTGCGCAATTCCATTCTCTCGGGAGTGTTCTTTTTATTCTTGGTGGTGATGTACCTTGACATTCCCGGCAGCCCGCTTTCCTTATGTTCGGTGCATTCAAGAATTACCTGTACCCTGTTGCCTTTCTTTGCCATAATTCAAATCATTAAACTGTT
>JAKAMP010000337.1 GCA_021812865.1 Bacteroidota bacterium
GATAATGTGCTATGACTCTGTCGTTCTGCACACCCGGGTATGTTGGATTGTTTTTATACAAAATGGGAGAGGTAATCATAGGATTTCCAATAACATACCCATGATATGTCCAGCCCTGCAAATAAATACCATTTCTGAAATAGTAATCAAACCCTCCCACATTGTTAAATGAGCTGGTGTGAATGAATTCATAGCAAAATCCCATCTTATTTTCATGCTCAAGGGTAAGTCCCCATAATCCATTAGCCATCATACGGAATTCAATCCCGGTAATGTCTTCTATAAAATTTTGCCAGTATAGTTTAATCTTAAGTCCATCCGAGAAGGTATAATCAAACATAAAATCTTTGGTTCCAAGGTGATTGCCAATCCGGTTGGCCCATTCATTCCAGGGTACACCAGGTATGGAATCATGGCCGGAATAGGCTACGAATATTTTCAGGAAATCCTTAAAACTGCCTGGCAATCGGCCCCAATCAGGAGATGTTCCTCCCCACTGCACGAAATGGTGCAATCCGGCGGTAAAGTGAAATTTGCTTTTTCCACCAAAACGCAAATAGAGATATTTGTGATGCAGCAAGACTCCTTTTACGTACCCATCCCCGCCAAACCAACCCTGGGCGATGCCAAACTTGGTTTCTACAAATCCTTTCGTCAAAGGCACAGGGATATAGTCCACTGTAGATAAAGATATCTGTGGCATGGGTCTGGCATTTCCCGACCAGGTTGGAAATCCGCTGCTCAATTGCGGATTCTGATCCCCAAAGCGCTCCTCCTTTAATCCGGCATAGAGATACATAAACCAGGCTTTTCCTCCCACATAGCCTTGTTGAAGCCATCCAGCGGCTTTGCCATCGTATCTGCCAAATCCATCTATGCCCCAATCCCACCCGAATTTTTTCTCTTTTTGAATGCTGTCTGAAAAAATGCCAGCTTCCAGGTACCCGTTTGCTGCCTTTGGGGTAAACCTGCCATATTGATTGCTGAGCATCCAAAAGGGAATTCTGCCTGAGGTTCCCATTAGAAGGCCAGTTTCAATATGACCATGCATTTTATTTGTCTGTCCGAATGCGACAAGGTCTAAAAAACACAGGAAACTCAAACCCAATGCATATCTAAGGCGCATTTTATGCCCCATATGCTCCAAGGAACTTCTACTATTTTTAATCAGATTACCAGGGATGTTTTTCAAACTGATCACAATATGGTTCAAATAAAAAAAAGCACACTTTTATATGATCCAAAAATAGCAAAACTGAATCAAATTTTGATTTACTTCTTTGATAGATTTATTATATCCTGGGTAAAACCTCCTAACGGATTTTTGAAGGAAAAGAAAAAATACTATTTGGTTTTATGTCAAAGTAGAATTAGGTTTTATGCGATTTGACAATTTTACAAACCGTTGTATCTTGCATACCTTAAATTGAAAAAAGTGAATCCCGACAAACGAATCGTCCGGTTTCTAAGCCGTCATCATGTACTGACCCTGGCCACGGTTTCGGAGAACAAACCCTGGTGTGCCAATTGTTTCTATGTATACCTGGAAAAGGAGAACTGCCTGGTTTTCACTTCAGACCGTTCCACAAAGCATATCAGGGACATTGAAGGGCAGAACACGGTTGCCGGTTCGGTTGTACTTGAGACGAGGATAATCGGGAAGATCCAGGGATTACAATTCAGGGGTGTGATGGAGGAGCCGGGGGAAGACATGCAGAATAGGGTGAAGGAAGCTTATCTGAAACGTTTTCCGGTGGCCATGCTTATGGAGACCACGATGTGGATCGTAAACCTGGAATATCTCAAGTTCACCGATAACCGGTTGGGCTTCGGCAAAAAGCTCATCTGGGAAAAAGTGCAGGCGAATAAATGATTTGCACTACTTTTGTGGCAGTATCCACGATAAAATTGCATGCATGATTCTGGTAACCGGAGGAACAGGACTGGTAGGTTCGCATCTGCTATACGATCTGGCAAGATCGGGGGAAAAGATCAGGGCCCTCAGGAGGCGGAACAGCCATGTAGAGCAGGTACGGAAAGTTTTTTCGTATTATTCGGTCGAAGCAGAAAGGCTTTTTGCGAAGATCGAATGGGTGGAAGGCGAGCTGCTCGATTACCAGTCGGTTCTCGATGTGATGGAAGGTACCGACGAAGTTTATCATTGTGCAGCCTTTGTTTCGTTCAACAAACGGGACCGGCTGGAGGTACTCCGCAACAATATTGAAGGAACCGCCAATATGGTGAATGCTGCACTCGAGCAGAAAGTAAGGAAGCTCGGTTTTGTCAGTTCCATTGCCGCTCTCGGACGGCCCCTGTCGGGCGAGGACATTACGGAAGAGCTTATCTGGAGGCCTTCCAGGCACACTTCGGCTTATTCGGAGAGCAAGTTCAAGTCCGAAATGGAAGTATGGCGGGGCATTGCTGAAGGTCTGAACGCGGTGATCATCAACCCTTCGGTGATTTTCGGCCCAGGCATGTGGAACAGGGGCAGTGGTTTGTTTTTCAAGAATATATGGAAAGGGCTCCGGTATTATACGCTCGGTGTGAATGGTTATGTGGATGTCCGGGATGTGGTGCTGGCGCTTACGAGCCTGATGAAAACAGAAATTTCGGGCGAGCGGTTTATCGTATCTTCTGAAAATCTTTCGGTGCAGGATATATTCGGCATGATTGCCCGCCATCTTGGGAAAGCGCCTCCCTCAAGATACGCCAGTCAGGCCATGATGTCGTTCGTCCAGAAACTGGATGCCCTGAAGAGCGCCCTGTTTTTTACCGCACCGGCGCTGCCAAAGGAAACCCTTCATTCGGCTCACCAGCAGGTACGCTATTCCAATCATAAGATCAGGCAAGCGCTGGGGATGGAATTCATTCCCATGGAGAAATCGGTTATGGAAACTGCCCGCCAGTTCATGAAGGATGTACAACGATAAAAGGGAATTGTTTTACGTGAAGTAACTTCCCTGATTGATTTTGCTCGTTGGTGACCGATTTTGTACCTTCACAGCATTAAAATCCATGCGATATGTTTTCGGGTATTGTTGAAGAAGCTGCCACCGTAGTTTCAATAGAAAAAGACAAGGACAACCTCCATATTACCCTTGCTCCCTCATTTATTCATGAATTGAAAATAGACCAGAGCATTTCACACAACGGCGTATGCCTCACCGTGGTGAGAAGGGATGACAAGACTTATACAGTGACTGCCATAAAAGAAACGCTGGTCAAGTCGAATCTCGGATTATTAAAACCGGGCGATAAGGTTAATCTGGAAAGAAGCATGCTTATGAATGGCAGGTTAGACGGGCATATTGTACAGGGCCATGTTGACCAGACCGCTGTATGTACAAGTGTGAAGGAAGAGAACGGCAGCTGGTTCTTTTCATTTGAATATGATCCTTCACGTGGTAACCTTACGGTAGAAAAGGGTTCTGTATCGGTGAACGGGGTAAGTCTGACGGTGGTGAATTCGCGCGACAAGGGATTCGATGTGGCCATCATCCCTTATACATATGAGTTTACCAATTTCCATACCATTCAAAAGGGTACTGTGGTGAATCTCGAGTTCGATATTATCGGAAAATATATCTCGAAAATTATAGTGCAGCAGCGAGGCAGGGGATAAACACTGGAAATGTTTGCTTCTCAGAGGGAAGAAGGCGGGTTGAGCTTATTCTTCCTTTTTTTTCTCTGCAAAGGAATGAGGCTTCCGATAGCACCTATCAGGGCACCCAGTATCAGGGAAATGCTAACGAGAAGGGGCAGGGAGATATTCACCTCCCACAGCAGAACCTGTATAACTAATGTACCGGTATTCTGTATGGAAAAAACAATAAGCAGTCCTCCCAGGATCAGGATCAGCAGCAAATATCTCAGCATAATTTCCGGTTTGGCTGCAAATGTAGCAAAATGGACAGGATAATATTTTTCCCTGGTGATTCTTTATATTTTTTTAACGGAAGTTAGGGGATATCCCTTTTTCATGACAGAGGAATTGTCCTGGCTGATAGCTATGTCTGGTGGCGGATGTCCGAGTTCTGGTTTAGTTTTTAAGATGTGGTCTAGTGCGTTGATTAGGGAACCATGGTT
>JAKAMP010000338.1 GCA_021812865.1 Bacteroidota bacterium
AGGGCATGAGTGAGACCGATGCCCGCATGGCCTTTGAACGGCATGCCACCTCGAAGATCACCACGGCGCACGACCTGTTTGCAATCCGCACGATGGGATTCAGGGGAGAAGCGCTGGCTTCAATCGCCTCGGTTGCCGAAGTGACACTTAAAACCAGGCGGCCCGGCGATGAACTGGGCACGGAACTGAATATCGCGGGTTCACAGGTATTGAGTCAGGAGCCCCTGCAATGTCCGGAGGGGAGCAACTTCAGCATACGAAACCTGTTTTACAATATTCCTGCACGAAGGAAATTTCTGAAAGCCACTTCCACCGAGCTAAGAAATATTATTAATGAATTTTTGCGGGTGGCTATTGCATTCCCGGGCATCGAGCTGGCCCTGGTACATAACCAGACGGAAATTTATAACCTTTCTTCGGGTAATTACAGGCAGCGTCTGCTCAGTATTTTCGGCAAGAACCTGAACGCCCAGCTGGTTGACATCCGCAGCGATACATCCATTGTGAAAATATCGGGATTCATCGGAAAACCAGATTCTGCACGAAAATCCATGACCGAGCAGTATTTTTTCGTGAACAACCGGTATATCCGTCACCCCTATTTTCACCGGGCGGTGATGCAGGCTTATGAAAAGCTCATTCCACCCGATACCACCCCTGCCTATTTCATCTTTTTCGAAACCGACCCGGCTAATATCGACATCAATATTCACCCCACCAAAACCGAAGTGAAGTTCGAGGATGAGCAGGCGATCTGGAAGATCCTGAATGCCGGGGTACGGGAGAGTCTCGGACGGTTCAACCTGATGCCATCGCTCGATTTCGATACCATTGGCGTGGTTGAAATCCCAGTACTGACGAAGAACACCGAGATCAGGATGCCCGAGATTCAGGTTAACAAAGAATATAATCCGTTTGAGGAAGAGGACCGGCAGAAATCATTTCCCAAATACGAAGCATCGCTGCACCGGAGCAAGAATCTTGACTGGGAAAAACTGTATGCTGGTTTTGAGACGGAAACCAGGCAGGAGGAACCTTCCCGGCCCGAAGAGATGCAGGGGGAGGATATTCCAGGGAATCACCTGTTTTTCCAGTATAAGGACCGGTACATAGTAACGCCGGTGAAATCGGGTCTCATGTTCATTGACCAAAAGCGGGCACACGAGCGCATCCTGTTCGAGCAGTATCTTTCGAGCCTGCAGCAGATACGGGTGAGTTCCCAACAAAATCTGTTTCCCCAGACTATACTCCTCAGTGCGCCGGAATATGTGGTATTGAAGGAACTGAATGATGACCTGCAGTTTCTGGGATTTGACATTGCCGACCTGGGCAATTTTACTATCGCGATCAATGGTTATCCGTCCGATATGCAGGGGGTTGATCCGGAGCAGGCTATCCGGCAGATGATCAGGGAATTTGTGGCAAGGCCGGTAGATGTGAAAGAGGAAGCCCGCGAACGTATGGCCTCTTCCCTTGCACGGGCCATGGCCATTCAGTATGGAAAAAAACTAAACGATGGCGAAATGCGGATTCTCATTGATAAGCTGTTTGCCTGCGACAATCCCGGAATTGCCCCCGATGGACGGGTAATTTTGTATATTTACGCTTTCAGCGAACTGGAAAATAAGTTTGAATGAGCCCACGAACTTTTTCTGTACTGTGGGGTTAATGCAGGGTGGAAAATCAGTAAGGCGATATTTACAGAATAAACAGGATAATTAGTATACGATGAACAATTACAGACCAGGATCATTCAGCATTCTTCCGCTGGTTATAAAGAACCTTCTGATCCTTAACGTGCTTATGTTTTTCATTACCTGGGTAGTGAGGAACCGGTTTGGTTACGACCTCGACAACCTGCTGGGGCTGCATTATCCCACCTCACAGTATTTCAGGCCCTACCAGGTGGTTACCCATATGTTCATGCATGCCAATCTGGCACATATTTTCCTGAATATGTTTGCCCTCTGGATGTTTGGCAGCGCCATAGAAAACCTGTGGGGGCCCAAACGGTTCTTTATCTATTACATGCTGGTCGGAATTGGCGCCGCAGGATTTTACCTTGCCGTGAATGCTTTGCAGTTCCATGCCATCAATGCAGCCGCAAATGAAATACTGGTTTCCGGGTCGCCCGATAAGTTTATGGCCCTGCTGAAAACCCACTTTTCAGGGGAATACCACCAGTTGCTGAATTCGGATATCATCAAGGACTGGTACAGCAATCCGCAGAATCCCCAATATGCCAAGGAAGCCTATGACTTTATCCAAACCCGCCTGACTGCTTTGCAGGATGTACCCATGATCGGCGCTTCCGGCGCTGTTTTCGGTGTACTGCTTGCCTTCGGAATGACTTTTCCCAATCAATATATTTACATATATTTTCTGTTGCCCCTCAAGGCCAAGTATTTTGTGATCATTTACGGTGTCATTGAGCTGTATACCGGTTTAACGCAGAGTGGCAGCACGGTTGCCCATTTTGCCCACGTGGGTGGCATGATTTTTGGTTTTCTGCTGATCAAATACTGGAACAGGAGCCGGACTAACTTATATTGATCATAAAAAGGCAAGTGTTCCTTAACCCAACGAATTATGAGCATTGGCGACGAAATACTGAGAACCTTCAAGTCAGGGGGGGCAATGGTCAAGCTGATCTACATCAACCTGGCCGTTTTCCTTGGAATCAATATCATTTATGTTGTTTTTTTTCTTCTTGGTATACCCAAAGATAGTGTGGGGCTCATTCAATGGCTGGCAGTGCCTGCCTGGCTGCCAAACCTTGCCGCACGGCCATGGACGCTGATCACCTATATGTTCACCCACGAGAATTTTCTTCACATCCTGTTCAACCTGCTCACCTTTTACTGGTTCAGCATCATCTTTCTCTCCTATTTTGATGACAAGAAGCTGCTCAATGTGTATATCCTTGGCGGTATTACAGGGGCAATTTTCTATATTGTTGCCTACAATGCCTTTCCGGCATTCAGCTCAGCATTACCCGCTTCATATGCCCTGGGGGCATCGGCATCGATACTGGCCATTATGATTGCCATTTCGACCTACGTGCCGAATTATTCTGTATACCTTGTGTTTATCGGTCCGATAAAGCTGAAGTACCTAGCAATTTTTTTCATTTTTATTGATATTCTAAGCATTCCTGCGGGCAATGCTGGCGGACATATCGCGCACCTGGGCGGCGCTTTCTTTGGTTGGATGTTTACCCTGCAATACAAGAGAGGCGGCGACATCACCAAGTGGTTCGGGAAAATCATGGACTGGTTATTCTCTCTTTTCAAGAGAAGGCAGCACATCAAAGTTACCTATCGCCGCGCGCCAGCCGACGACATGGAATACAACAAGATAAAAATTGAACGCCAGTCCGAGATTGACCGGATCCTGGAAAAAATATCCAAGGGAGGGTATGAATCCCTTTCAAAAGAAGAAAAAGATACCCTCTTTAAAGCAGGAAAATGAAGCTTCGGGTATGCATCAACTGGTTTCATATCCTGAAACGGTCGGTTTGACTCTTTATGAAAGCAACTGATCAAATTCTTGGAAAGCAAAACACCGAACTCAGTATTTTTGACCCTAAAAGATACTACGTGAAACCGGCAAGGTTTTTCCGCCATATTGTTCTCTATCTGAATATTGCATTAGTTATTCTGTTGCTTCTGTCATACATTTCAGTATTTATTAGTCCGGAAACCTTCTGGCCTATAGCATTCTTCGGGCTGGCTTATCCTTTTCTTTTGCTTCTGAATCTTATTACCATGGCATTCTGGATTGTTCTGAGGCGAAAGGAGTTTCTCATTTCACTTGTGATGATCCTGCTGGGATGGAATTACATGGCCAAAATATTCCAGGTACCTTTTCATCTGCACCGGAAGATGGCTGAGCCGGAAATGCAGGACAGTGCTAACGGGTCACTGCAATTGAAAGTACTTACATACAATGTGAGGGCATTTAACCAGTACAATTGGGCTAAGAACCCGGATGCAGAGCGGGAGATCATTGACCTGCTAAGCAGTCAGAAGGCCGATGTTATCTGCCTGCAGGAGTTCTATACCCATGATAAAAATCCCTTTTCTA
>JAKAMP010000339.1 GCA_021812865.1 Bacteroidota bacterium
TTTGATATAAATCATTCTTCCGGTTGGCGGGAAAAAAGTATTTTTGGAAAAAAGAAATTTATGGAACGCGATACCCGGATTTTTGATCTGATTGAACGGGAGAAAAACCGTCAACTTCATGGAATTGAACTTATTGCTTCTGAAAATTTTGTAAGCGACCAGGTGCTGCAGGCCATGGGATCCTGCCTCACCAACAAATATGCCGAGGGTTATCCCGGAAAGCGTTATTACGGAGGCTGCCAGGAGGTGGATGAAGTGGAACAACTGGCCATCGACAGGGCCAAGGCATTGTTTGGTGTGGAATGGGCCAATGTTCAGCCGCATTCGGGCGCACAGGCCAATGCTGCTGTGATGATGGCCGTGCTGAAACCGGGCGATGTGTTCCTGGGCCTGGATTTGTCGCATGGCGGGCATCTTACCCATGGCTCGCCTGTGAATTATTCGGGAATTCTATATAAGCCAGTGGCCTATACGTTGAAAGAAGAAACCGGACTGGTGGATTACGATATGATGGAACGCATGGCACACGAGCACAAACCCAAGCTCATCGTGGCCGGCGCATCGGCTTATTCACGCGACTGGGACTTCAAGCGCATGCGGGAGATTGCCGACAGTGTGGGAGCCCTGCTTATGGCTGATATTGCCCATCCGGCCGGGCTCATTGCAAAAGGGCTGCTGAACAATCCCTTTTTATATTGCCACATCGTTACCACAACTACCCATAAGACCCTGCGGGGACCCAGGGGCGGCATGATCCTCGTGGGCAAGGATTTTGAGAATCCCTGGGGCATCAAAACGCCCAAGGGCGAAATCAAAACCATGACCCAGCTGATCGACTCGGCTGTGTTCCCCGGCCAGCAGGGCGGCCCCCTGGAACATGTGATCGCTGCCAAGGCAGTGGCTTTTGGCGAGGCGTTGAGCGATTCCTATAAGGAGTACATCATCCAGGTACGCAAAAATGCCCAGGTAATGGCCAAAAGACTCATGGAGAAAGGCTATAAGATCATATCCGGCGGAACCGATAACCATTCCATGCTGGTTGACCTACGCACCAAATTCCCTGAAATCAACGGAAAGATGGCCGAAAACGCCTTGGTAAAAGCCGATATTACCGTGAACAAAAACATGGTGCCCTTCGACAGCCGTTCACCTTTCCAGACTTCCGGTATACGGCTGGGAACACCGGCCATTACCACCCGCGGGGTGAAAGAGGAAAGCATTGTAGAGATCACCGACCTGATTGATGAAACCCTGACCCACATCAACGACGAGGCCGTTACGGCAAAAGTCCGCGGCAAGGTGAACCAGCTCATGGCTGGATTTCCCCTGTTCGGTTACTAACCCAGTCACAAAAAATATTCCTGCAGCATAGTGAAAAACTGACTGCTTGTATGAAAAAGAAAGAGGGCATCCCGGCCGGGACGCCCTCTTTTCCATTCTGTGTTCTGAATGTTTTAGAAACTGATGTCCAGTCCAACGGCTATGATCTGGGTGTTTTTCCAGAAGGTTTCGTTGTAGCTGATGGGTTGGGGAACACCGGTGAGTGAATGTTCATAGGTAAGGTCGGCTTTCTTGTAAGCTGTGTAGGCATAACCTACGTTGAGTTTCAGGTTTTCGCTGAAGGAATACTGACCGCCAAAGCCAAAGGTGTTGGTGCTGAGGCTGTAACTCAGGTCGCTCTGGTAATCCTTGTTCACACCCGATTGGGTATTGAGGTAACCGGCGCTGACCAGGATCTTGTCGTTGACTTTGAACTGCAGACCACCGGCCAGCTCTATGTAGTTCTTGTCGATAACGGCCTTGTTATCCACTGCAAGGCTGTTCACCTTTTTACCATAGTTAACGCTTCGGTCGAAATAATAATGGGTGCCCAGGTCAAGGGTGATCTTGTCGGTAAGGGCATACTCAGCTCCTACAGACAGGAAGGCAGGCATGTCGTTCTTGGTTTTGGCGCCATCGGGGAACATGGTTACAGGGGTAGCTCCGTTGAAACCGACAAGCACATCCTGTTTGGTTTTGTTGGTCACCTCCATTTTGGTGGCAAATTCGTACTTGATACCCACATTCAGTTTATCGCCGAAGGTGAGGTTCACGCCCACGATAGGGGTGATACCCGAACCAGTCTGTGTAACATCGGCCGTCTGATCGCTCACGAGCATGGCCGTTGCGGTTGCCGTTGCGGCGCTGTTGGTGAGATAGGCCGCGGTTCCGGTTGCTGAAGTCTGAATGCCTGATAGAGTCTGTGAAGTGTCAATGCCAAGCTGGGTCAAGCCGGCAATGATGCCTAACCTTTGGGCGTCGGTAATGGCGCCTGCCTGCTGGGCCTGCCAGAGGGTGGCAGCTGAAAGGGCGCCACCGCTTCCTGTAATGATGGCTCCCATATTAGTTGCTATCGTGGTTGCTCCGGTAGCGCCTGTTGTAGCTTGTGTGGCCAGGCCGTCGAATACGGTCGGGGCAGGAGTCCATGTGCCAGCCATATTCACCTGGATGTTTTTAAGATAGCCGGAGTAAGTGTTTTTCACCGTTACATAACGGGCGCCCAGGTATACCTGGATCATGTCGCTCAGTTTATACGAAACGCCTAACTGATATCCCATATAAATGGAACTTCCTTTGAAGTAGGTGTCCAGTTTGTAACCCTGTGCGCCATATTTTGCCAGGCCCGGAACGAGATCCGATACTGGCATTTCAAAGGATGGAAGTCCGGTTTTGAATTCTGCTCCGCCGCCGCCGCCAATGGGATTCACACCAAAAGAAATGGCAAGATTGCCTTTTTTGAATACGCCATAAATGCCGGGAAACACAGGCGCCAGAACAGTTCCTTTGTAAAGCGACTGGTTCAGTCCGAATAGATCGCCAGGTCCCTTATAGAAGTTCTGTACCTCTTGTTTCTGGGTAACGTACTGGTTGTTGATGGAAAAGTGAAAGCCATCTTTAAGCTTAAAAAGACCTGCCGGGTTGTAAAAAACAGCATCAATGTCGCGTGATGCATCCCGTACCGGCATGCGTACCCAGGATGCGCTTTGATTGGTATTGGTTACGATTCCGCCTCCCATTACCAATCCGGCCGCCATCCAGGCAGCGGCAATAGTTAACAGTAATTTTTTCATACGGTTTTAGGTATTAATTTCACCGCCAATATAAACGAAAATCTAACAAAAGCCAACATTTGTCATATCAGGCAATGATTTCTGTCAATTTGTTAAAATGCTAATATGTTGGATATCAGATTTTAGATAAAATATTGATTGGAAGTATAACAGGAGCCCAGCTGTAAAAATGTTATTTTTGTCAATGGTATGTTTAAAAAAGATATTCAATATTATAAGTTCTGCGGGTACGGATTTCTTAAGAATCTCAGGTTTTTCGAAGCTTTCCTAGTTCTCTTCTTCCTTGAAAAACATCTCAGTTTTGTACAGATTGGCACTTTATATGCTGTTCGCGAGATTCTTTCGAATATATTTTCCATTCCTACAGGCATATTTGCCGATTCCTTCGGCCGGAGGCGTTCCATGGTGCTGGCTTTCCTGGCATATATCATCGCTTTCCTGATTTATTATTTTTCCGGCCATTATCCCATGCTCCTGGCCGCTACCATTGTGTTTGCCTTTGGGGAGGCTTTCCGGCAGGGTACACACAAGGCCATGATCCTGGAATACCTCACGGAAAATGGATGGACCGATCAGAAGGTGATGTACTACGGGCATACCCGCTCATGGTCGCAGATGGGATCGGCCTTGTCGTCCCTCATTGGCGCCTTCATTATTTTTTACCAGGGGGAGTACCGGAATGTATTTCTTTTTTCAGTGATTCCGTACCTGCTGGATATGATTCTCATTATGAGTTATCCCAGTTCCCTGGAAGGCGAAATGAGAACGCTCGATACTTCCCGGATTTGGACAAGCTTCTCGAATGTTGCCCGGGAATTTGCCTTCAGCTTTAAACGGAAAGATATTTTGCAGGCCATCACTAATCTGTCAATGCACACAGGATTCCATAAAGCGGTAAAGGATTATCTTCAACCTGTTTTGCAGGGCCTGGCGCTTGCCACACCCCT
>JAKAMP010000340.1 GCA_021812865.1 Bacteroidota bacterium
TTCCCATGGGAACCTGGGCTGTTGCAGTAATTTCGCTTCGCGCCAGAATGTTATATTTTCAGAAAATGCCAGGAAATTATTAAAACCATCCAATCGGCAAAGCATTGCGAATTTGCCATTTACTTTCCGGGGGAATAAAGCCATTCCTTTATTTTGAGCAATTTCACCACGAAGGGGTAATATGCTGAAATGATGGAAATCTTTGGTATCCATCATCTTGGGCATTATAGTTGTGCCATCAAAGGCCGTGTATGTGGCATAATACATTACCGTCTGGTCCTCACCGGTAAATTTCACGAACCGGGCATCTTCAATCCCATTTTTTTCATTTTCTGATACCGGGAAGATCACCCGTTCTGAAATATTAGTATCCATTGAGAATTCAAGTTCATAATGCGAGGAGGCCAGCCACATAATCTGATCAAATAATATTTTCTTATCGGCCGCCAGGTGAAGGGTCTTACTTGCATCCTGAATGCATTTCCGTAATTCACCATAAGTAAAATTATCCTTAAGCTTATCTAGTATTAAGTCAGAGGGTATGATCGTATGGAACTCATGCATTTCTTCCAGCTGGCTTCTGAAAGATTCCTTGCTGTATATATGACGCCTGATATGCTCGGCTTCTTCCAACATTTTTCCAACCGGTTCGATGGTAAGATCTCCGTTTTTATCCAATACTCCCGTTCTAAAAACAATGGATGAAATGTGACCCTCGCCGGTGGCCCTGAAACTTAGGATTACCCGTGTTTCTCCCTTCCCTGTTCCCAGCTGATCGGGATGTTCAACTATGGAAGGATTAAAAAATGCAGCCGACTCAATTGAGTATTCCATGGTGAAATAAGAACCGATCAATATCTTCCGCGAAAAATCGAGCGATTCCGGTTCAATATTTATCTGGCTTAACAAATGGGCAACTTTTAAAAAATGTTTCTCAAAAACTTTGGATACATTTCTATGCCGCAGGGAATAATTTCTTAATACCTGGCTTAAAGCAAGTGCAGTCTCACTTTCTGACATAGCCAGAACAGAACGTATGGTAAATATGGCCCTATCGTCGTCCATAAACAGGAAACGGGCAATTATCCTGGTAGAATCAGGGAGAAACTTTATGTTTTTCCGGTTTACTTCAAACGGCATTTGAACCATTTTTAATGAATTTCCTTGTAGGTACTGCTAAAGGCCAATGAATTGTGAACTGAAGTTTCCCAGATTGTTTGGCAAGTTGATAAAGTCCGGGATTTGAATGAAATGGGGCAGCATGATCTCTCGCTAATTTACTAATTATGAATTCATTATGATGGATATAAAAGGCAAAATACACCATACTGCTTGGTAAATATACTCTGATTTGGGGAGATTATATGAGCTTTTTATCACAGGTGCAAAAGCTGTTATTGAAACGCTAACATTGATCGAACCATCAGGCTTTGAACTTCTCCCCAATGTTAAAGCCTGTTTAAATTTGGAATTAAACCCCAAAATAAATAGGCTCTTTCACCATCTTCTACGCATGTCCCTGTATACATAATAAAATGTAATCCCTAAAATTCATATATTTGTAATGATTCAAATTGTGCTATGACAGAAAATCAAGTAGTCATTACAATTAAGTCCACCGCACAGGAATACCTTCCCGATGCCCGTGTATTGCTGTTTGGTTCGCGAGCCAGAAAAGATGAGCAACCAGAAAGTGATTATGATATTCTGCTGATCACAAACTTATACCTTGCACCCAAAGAAAAATTGTCACTCAGAACGAAAATCAGAAAAGCCTTACTTATTGATGGAATCAGATCGGATATCCTGATTCAAAGCAAAACTGAGGTGGAAATGAAAAAAAATCTTCCCGGTCACATTATCAGCAGAATCCTTAGAGAAGCGATCATTCTATGAATAAAGCCTATGATGAGTATTTAGCACACTGGCTATTCCGTGCCAGGGAGGATATAGCAGTAATGGATAATCTCTTCCATACAGATCCGGTTTTATATGCAAGTACGATTTGTTTTCATGCTCAACAAGCGGTAGAAAAATATTTAAAATCATTCCTGGTATACCATAGTATTGATTTCCCAAGAACTCATGATGTTGACTTCCTGTTGCTTGAATGCAAAAAAATCGATCCCACTGATTTTGATATTGATCTCCTGAGCCTGACTGATTTTGGAGTAAATATCAGATATCCGGATGATTTTTATGTTCCTGATCAGGAAGAGACAATTCAATACCGCCATATTGCACATGCCCTTAGGGATATTATTGAGAAGAAGATCAATCCCTCTGCCTGACTTTAAGAATATCCAATACCTCAATCATTTTCACCCGGAAAAACTAATCCGCAATTGCCCGTTTTAGATATGCATCATTGCATCGTTCCACCCTTTCAATGATTTTTACTCTCTGCCGAGCTTAGATTTGCTTCCATGACTTGACTAAAAACTGAAATTTATCTCCTCCCCTTTGACGCTTCCTTATCATTTTGTAACTTACGCTGTGATTTGCTTTTGTCTGACAGCCGACCAAAACCGGAACATTTTTAATTGATAACTGTTTGATGCTGAATATACCTGCTATAATCAATACCTCTTCTGCCTCTTGCAATCCGGCTCTGCAACTGTTCGATCAAATCCATAAAGCCCGGTTTTGAATCCTGTTGAACCTTATAACCCAATGCTGTACCCTGTACTTTTTAAATACAATGACTCAATCCGCTAAACTTTTACTCCTCTGCCTGCTTACCTCGATATTCTGCGTGCCTGATGCACACACACAAACGCCTGTGCGGCTGAGATCCACCCTGAGCGCAGGGTCGGCCAATCAACTGATCACCCTGTCCCATCACTATTTTATCGAGCAGAGCATTGGCCAGTCCAGCGTAATCGGCTCCTTTCAATCCGCAAGGTTCAGACTCATGCAAGGGTTTCTTCAACCCCTGTCAAACCTGTTTGTGAGCGGAAATGATCAGCAATTGAAGGTGCAGAACCTTCTCCATGCAAGAATTTTCCCTAATCCATTCTCCGGATCCATTACCATACTCATCGATGAAGAAACGGAAGCCGGGGTTTATGTTGACCTGGAGGACCTGCAGGGCCGTTCCGTTGCCCGCCTGCTGTTCGAAGGAAGCAGGGGAACGCTTTCCCTCCCGGAAAATATTCCTCCCGGAATGTATGTGATCAAACTCCGCTCCGGACAAAAACAGCTCATTACCAAACTGGTTAAAATATAAAGAATGAAAAAAATACTGCTTATTCTAATCCTTGCCCCATGGATATCAATTTCACAGGGACAAATCCTGTATTTCAGCACCGGCAAAACCATTTCATCCTTTCTTTACAAAAATTCCGAAGGAGTGAAGCTTCAGAACCTTCGTGGCGACGATCATAACAGCCTTTGCGCAGGTGGCCTTATTCCCCTGTCCACCTCCCCGTTGTACCTCTCGCTCGATGCCACCTACCAGAAATATAATGCCGAAGGAAGCGATCCGGTACTTGGAAATTATTACGCCTGGCAGGGATCCTTTTTAGGGGCGAATATTGGCCTCGATTATGAGATAAAAAGCCGCAGGAACAGGGTGAACGACGAACGCGGCCTGTTTTTTATGATCAAAACAGCCGTTTCGGCTGAATTTCTGCTGTTCGGTACCCAAAACATTAATAACAGGATATATGACCTGAAAGGAGCGCCCGAATTTGACAAACCCTTTTATTTTCTCAGGGGAGGCTTCTCCGTGAACTACCGTGTTTCAAGGATTTACTCTATTTACCTTCAATATATGGGAGGCATGAGCTTCTTGATAGGCAATTATACAAACAAGGAACGCCTTCAGCTGGCTACGCACGCAATAAGCGTGGGGATGGCTTTCGACCTGTCCAACCGCATGCGGTGATTATTTCTGAACCTTTTATACCCAATATATAAATTCTATGAAAAGATCGGTATTACTGGCAGTCTTCATTTTCACCATGACCGCCCTTTCAGGTCAGACCCAGGGAATCAGCTATCAGGCTGTAATCATTGACAGTACAGGGCAACAAATCCCCGGGCACAATAT
>JAKAMP010000341.1 GCA_021812865.1 Bacteroidota bacterium
TTTATTGGGTTAAAAGAGATTTGATCAAATCCAAAATAGGAAAGTAACATTTTACACATCTTAGCAATTCATACACAATCAGAATTAAAACTATTAAAAAGCGGGTAATCCTCCAAATGGTATCGAACTCAAAAAACATCCAAACGGCCGAGGTTCGTTCGCTTCAATTCAGGAGAACTGCTTGTGGAAAAGGGCTTCAGACTCCGGCAGCCCGCCGGTTCGTTTTCTTTGCCTTTTTTTTGTAAGCAAAATAAATGGGAAGTCCTGCACCGGTAAGGATCAATTCAGTTAAATATGCCACCATAGCGGAATGGTTGTAAAGGCCGAGGCCAACCATTGGCGACCCATTGAAGAGAAGAGGCAGATCGGGAGGAAGAGGATGTCCGGCCAGAATGGCTCCCATCGGATGGGTTATTAAGTCAAGAATCCAATGACTGAACACAATAGTTCCTGTAACAATGCCTGCCCGGGAACTGTGGAATATTATGCCAACCGATGAGCCGGCAAGAATGCTCCAGATAACCGACATAAATAATCCGTGCGACCATGGTGATGTACCGCTCAGGTTCTCTATTCCGATAATATAGAAGAGAAACCAGAGGATATCGAGAAGTTCGGCTGCAACTATAAAAATGATCAGCGGGACTTTTGGAGCAACGGGCTTCGCGCCAAAAGCAAATCCAAGATGAGCTATTCCGGCCATGATGTATGTCTTTTATGATTTATAGATTCCATGAATTAAGAATGAAACCAATTGGGATGTACTTTTACATTTGAGAACCTGTTTTATTTGCGGCTTGCCGGCAGGCAGAATGCATCACAGATTATAACACCGGATAGCATACCATCTTCATTATACTAACTATCTGAAAATGATCGGCTATGCACGCTGTCTTTTTCATTTGATAAGAGCGCCGAGTGAAATAGGCAACATTATTCCGTGTAAAAGGCTATTTTCCCGTATTGACCTAAATAGAAAGCCTTTCCCAGTAGTTGGGCCCATAAAAAAAAATATCATCCGAAGTATAAGGCTTATTGTCAGCTCCCGCATATGCTGAATGATGTTGTTGATATCGAAGGTCATGGTTCCGTAAATGGTTTTAGTTTCCCCGGAAGGCACGGCAGGTATGATAATAGTTTGTTAAGCATTGCTCCAGAGAATATTGCCTCCTTCATGGCTGCCTGTATTATCCTTTGCGCAGGAGGTAAGAAGCGCTATGGGGAGGAAAATACTCAAGGAGGTTTTCATAGGGTATATTATTGATGCGGAATTGAAGATAGCAATTTTTCTGAAATAATGATGTTGCCTGAGATAGGAATACAGAAATGAAAAAATCCGGTCGGGAAAAGCCTGCGAACCAGTTTGGTGTCGATGGGAAGGATCCCGGATTATTCGGTTTGTATCGATCTCTTCACGAAAGAGGTTTGATGGCGCCTGGGCTTGTTAAAAATCTTCGCTTTACTGGGGTTTTATCAAAAAGTTGATGCTTCTGAATCAGTTTATCCAGGTTCCTCGGGAGGACTAATATGGTTCATTTATAGTGTTCTTCTCACATTTCTGCATCTGATGAATAATCGGGTTGATGTACCTCCTTAACAAATTTGATTTTCTCTCACCGGGTAACTTTCTCCTGTTTCAATTGTTTTATGCCAAAGTTCTGGCCACAGAAAAAATCATAAAGAGAAGAATGAGCCCATGTTGAACGGAGAACTGTCGAATATAAGAAATGAATACCTCAAAGGTGAACTGCATGAAAAAGATATGCCTGCCGATCCCCTTGCAATGTTTTCGGCATGGCTGGAGGAAGCCATAAAAACGAACATACCGGAGCCCACGGCCATGGCGCTATCGACCAGCACACCGGAGGGCCTTCCTTCCTCGAGAATAGTCTTGCTGAAAGAATTCTCCACGGAAGGCTTTGTTTTTTATTCCCACTACGGCAGCCGCAAAGGACAGGAGTTGGAGAACAACCCCCATGCGGCCCTTCTTTTTTTCTGGCCTGCTTTGGAAAAACAGATCAGGATTGAAGGAGCAGTAAAAAAAGTCTCTGCAGAATCATCCGACGCTTATTTTCATTCCCGCCCGGAAGAAAGCCAGATAGGGACATGGGCCTCGTCACAAAGCCAGTCCATTGACAACCGCGACGAACTGGTTGAACGGATTGAAAAAACAAAAGCACAATTCAGAAATGCACCACTTACCCGTCCTGTTTCCTGGGGAGGGTACTTGGTTGTTCCCTTCGCTATCGAGTTCTGGCAGGGACGGGCAAACAGGCTACACGACCGGCTCAAATATTTTCGTGAGGAGGAGAAATGGAAAATCGTCCGCCTCGCTCCCTAACCCTGCCATTTCCGGGACAGTATATTCAAAAAAATCTTACATTGCATAAGATTTTACCCATTCATGGGGTTTCCCAGGCGTTCCATTCATAAAAGAACATACCTATGCCACTGCTTATCGTTCTGACAGGTATCGTGCTGCTGCTTGTGCTGATGCTGGTTTTCAAAGTCAATTCCTTCATAGCCTTTGCGATTATCTCCATTGGCGTGGGACTTGCCGAGCGCATGCCCATCGACAAGGTGATCACTTCAATAGAAAAGGGCATTGGCGACACGCTCGGGTATCTTGTCCTGATTCTTGGACTGGGCGCCATGCTGGGCAAGCTGGTGTCCGACAGTGGGGCAGCGCAGAAGGTAACCTCCAGGCTTGTTCATGCATTCGGCATCAAGCGGGTTCAATGGGCAGTGATGCTTACGGGCTTCATCATTGGTGTGCCCTTGTTTTACGATGTGGGTTTTGTGATCATGATCCCCCTGGTTTTCACCATTGCCTTTGCCACTGAGCTGCCTTTGCTCTATGTAGGGCTTCCCATGCTTGCCTCCCTCTCGGTTACCCATGGTTACCTGCCGCCCCATCCCGCCCCCACAGCCATTGCGCTCATGTTTGGCGCCGATATCGGCAAGACGCTGGTCTATGGCCTCATCATTGCCATACCGGCTATCATCGTTGCGGGTCCTGGATATGCAAGGTTCCTGAAAAAAATCAAGGCCAGGCCGCTCAAGGATTTTGTGAACCGTAAGGAGCTGAGCGAAGAAGAGATGCCTTCCCTGGCCACCAGTATCCTCACGGCCCTGCTGCCGGTGATCCTCATCGGCCTGTCCACCTTTGCCAACTTCATCCTTCCCCAGGGATCCTGGATCAGAAGCACGCTGAATTTCACCGGGCAGCCCGTCATGGCCATGCTCATTGCCGTGCTGGTGGCGGTGTATACTCTGGGCCTGTCCCGCGGACGGAAGATCGGAGAGCTCATGGAATCGATGGCCTCATCGGTATCCAGTCTTACCATGGTGCTGCTCATCATTGCCGGCGCAGGCGCGCTCAAACAGGTGATGGTGGACGGTGGCGTGAGCGCATACATCGGCGAGCTGCTCAGCGAATCGACCCTCTCGCCCCTCATCATGGCCTGGCTTATCGCTACCCTTCTCCGGGTTAGCGTGGGTTCGGCCACTGTTGCCGGCATCACCACCGCCGGGATCGTTCTGCCCATGGTAGCGCATACCAATGTAAAACCCGAACTCCTCGTGCTGGCTATCGGTTCGGGAAGCATCATGCTCGCCCACGTGAACGACGGCGGCTTCTGGCTGGTGAAAGAATACTTCAGCCTGAGCATAAAGGAAACGCTCAGAACCTGGACAGTGATGGAAACAACCATTGGCGTGGTAGGACTGATCGGCGTTCTGATCCTTAACCTGTTTGTGTAGCCTATGGCTGCCATTTTACAATTTCTGAAATATCCTTCTGAAATAATTTAATTGATCACCCATAAACTGAAATCACCATGAATACTACCCCTGAATCCCGACTGGCAGCCTTGAATGTTGTCCTTCCCGAAGCGCCGAAACCGGCAGGATTGTATAAACCCGTGCTGGTTGCAGGAAATTTTCTTTATGTTTCCGGCCAGGGTCCGCTTAAACCCGACGGAAGCCTGATGACAGGCAAGGCGGGCGCCGACCTTACCCTGGAAGAAAGTAAACTGGCCGCCCGCCAGGTAGG
>JAKAMP010000342.1 GCA_021812865.1 Bacteroidota bacterium
CTCAGGGATCTCGGGCATGCGGATATCATCATCGATCCTGGATTTGGCTTTGGGAAGACCCTGGAACATAATTACGAGCTCCTTTCGGGGCTTGAGAACTTCAGAATTTTCGGCTGCCCCATACTTGTTGGTGTATCGCGGAAATCGATGATTCAAAAACTTCTGCAGATTGATGCCGGGGCCGCTCTGAACGGTAGCATCGTTCTGCAAACCGTGGCCATGATGAAAGGAGCTGCAATCATCAGAACCCACGATGTGAAAGAAACTGCAGAATCGGTCCGCCTGTTGAAAGCACTTTCCATTTATTGATCGGTGGAATTTGCTACCTTTGCACAAAATATGCGGATATCATGATTTCGCTCTTTATTACCCTCCGTTTCCTTGATGTGATTGACATCCTTCTGGTGGCATTCCTGATGTACCAGTTTTATATGCTGATCAGGGGAACCGTGGCAATGAATATTTTTGTGGCTATTTTTTCTTTTTACCTGTTGTGGCTGATTGTGAAAGCCCTGAACATGCAATTGCTGGGAAATATTCTCGGACAGTTCATCGGGGTAGGGATCATCGCGCTGATCATTGTTTTCCAGCAGGAGATCAGGCGATTCCTGCTTCTCATCGGTACCCGGTATATGTCGCGCAAGTTTTCAATTGAAAACCTATTTTCCTATAACCTGAATGTTTCACCCAGGGTTGATGTAAAAGCCATAGTAACCGCGTGCGACAACATGTCGAAAACAAAGACCGGAGCGTTGATTGTGATTGCGAGGGTTTCTACCCTGCAGTTATTCGCAGAGACGGGTGTAATCATCAATGCAAATACCACACCCAGCCTGATCGAAAATATCTTTTTCAAGAATAGTCCTCTGCACGATGGAGCCATCATCATTATCAACGACAAGATCTATGCAGCCCGTTGCATTCTGCCTGTTACGGAGAACCCCAATTTTCCTACGGCCTATGGGATGCGCCACAGGGCAGCTGTTGGTATGACCGAAAATAATGACAGTCTTGTAATCGTTGTCTCAGAAGAAACGGGTGAAATATCTATAGCAGAGTATGGAAGGCTCCAGGAAAATATTTCTCCTAAGGAACTTGGGGCAAGACTTGAAAATTCAGTTTCCACAGTGAACTATGCCCGGTAATTCATTCCTGTTTCTTTTTACGGAATTCAAATTTTCTTTCCTCTCCTTTCAGCAGCCTGCCCAGATTTTTCCTGTGAGTTACAATAATGATCACAGGAACCAAAATAGAAAAAATCTGGAAACTCAGGTGAGGTACCGCAAGAACCAGGATTACGGCAATGGGGAAAGTAATGCCGGCGAGCATGGAACCCAGGGACACGTATCGCGTGAAAGCGATCGCCAGGGCAAAAACCAGGAAAGAAATCAGAGTGGCAGGGAAATTGATGATGAGCATGGCCCCAAAAACCGTTGCTACGCCTTTTCCTCCCCTGAAACCTGCAAAAACAGGCAGGATGTGACCGATAATAGCCAGCAATGCATAGGTTGATTCAAAAGTATAATACAGGTCCGATCCTTTTTCCACCCATGGAATGAGCCTGACCAAAAGGACTGCCAGTATTGCCTTCGACACATCAATCACCATTACCGGAAGGCCGGCTTTCCATCCAAGCACACGAATGGTATTGGTAGCCCCCGCGTTGCCGCTTCCGTGATCGCGGATATCGGTACGGAAGAACATTCTGCTTACCCAAACAGCCGTAGGAATTGATCCAAGTAAGTAAGCCAGCACAGCAAATACCGCAGGCAGGTAGGAATTCATAGACAGCAATTTGATTTGCGTCAAATTTCAACAATTATGCGTAATAATCAAAACCATTCACCGAAATGATCGATCGATGAAGGAAGGCTTTCAGATGACAGGACCCGCTGCCACCAGACGCTGGCCCTCTTCGTTATCAGTAAATTTCTGGAAGTTGGCAATGAATTTTTCTGCCAGCGAAAAGGCAGCTTTGTCCCACCCTGCAGGATCGGGCCATGAATTGCGCGGGTTGAGCACATGGCTATCCACACCGGGAATGGCTTTGGGAATATGAAGACCGTATACCGGAAGGGTGGTATATTCGAGTTTGTCGAGTGTGCCGTCCAGGATGGCATCGATAATCCTTCTGGTAAGCGGCAGGTCCATCCGGTGTCCTATGCCATAAGGTCCGCCTACCCAGCCTGTGTTGACCATATAGGCGGTTGAGCCATGCCTGTGCATTTTTTTCACCAGCTCCTCTGCATATTTAGTGGGGTGCAGCAACAGGAAAGCTGCACCAAAACATGCTGAAAAGGTAGGTTGGGGTTCCTTGATTCCACGCTCTGTACCAGCCAGTTTCGAAGTAAAGCCACTCAGGAAATAATAGCGTGTCTGATCGGGAGTAAGCTTCGCCACGGCAGGCAAAACACCGAAGGCATCGGCTGTAAGAAAAATAACCTTCCTGGCATGACCCGCCGCCGACACTGGCTTAACAATGTTATCGATATGATAGATGGGATATGAAACCCTTGTATTTTCAGTCTTTGAGCAATCGTTGAAATCGATTTCCCCGGAGGGCAAAACAGTTACATTTTCCAGAAGGGCATCGCGACGGATGGCATGAAAGATATCGGGCTCCTTCCGGGGATTCAGGTTGATAGTTTTGGCATAGCATCCTCCTTCGAAGTTAAAAATGCCGTTATCGTCCCATCCATGCTCATCGTCGCCTACCAGCGCCCGTTTCGGATCGGCTGAAAGAGTGGTTTTGCCTGTTCCGGAGAGACCGAAGAAGATAGCGGTATGTCCATCGGCGCCGACATTGGCCGAGCAGTGCATGGAAGCGATCCCCTTGAGCGGCAGAAAATAATTCATCACCGTGAAAATGCCCTTTTTCATTTCACCGCCGTACCAACTGCCTCCGATTACCGCCATCCGTTCGGCCAGGTGAAAGGCAACGAACACTTCACTGTTGAGACCCTGTTCTTCGAAAAGGGGATTTGACGTTTTAGAAGCATTCAGTACAACAAAATCGGGCTGGAAGGATTCCATGTCCTGTTCAGAAGGCCTGATGAACATGTTCTTCACAAAGTGAGCCTGCCAGGCCACTTCCATTACAAAGCGCACACACAGCCGGGTGTCTTTATTTGCGCCGCTGTAGCAATCAACCACATACAGTTTTTTCCCGGAAAGCTGACGGGCCGATATGGATTTAAGATAATCCCAGGTTTTCTGACTGATGGGTTTATTGTCATTTTTTGTTTTGTCGTTGGTCCACCATACATTTTTTTCGGAAGATGGTTCCCTGACAATGTATTTGTCTTTGGGCGATCGGCCTGTAAACACCCCTGTATCCACAGCCACAGCGCCTGTTTTAGTTAATACGCCCCGTTCATAGCCTTCCAGAGCAGGATCGAGCTCATGTCGGTAAAGCAGATCAAAACCGGGATTTAAAAACATTTCCCCTGATGCCTCAATTCCATATTTTTTCAGGAAAGCGGCAATGTTTCCATTATCCATAACTTCTGAATTAGTTGGGCAAGTTACCAAAATTGAAATAAATCATTGACACAGAAACCGCCTAAATCTGTCCAAAAACAAAACAGAAGGAATGTCGTCTATCTCTTTGTATGCGTGCGCCATATCAATCCTGTAATTGGGCACTGTTGTTGCCGGACAGAGTATTAGGGAGTAAAAAAAAGGGGCATTCATTTCTGACACCCCCTTATCATCGCATCGAGCTAACTATTTTGAATGTTTGATTGAGGCCTGTGCGGCAGCCAGCCTGGCGATGGGTACGCGGTAGGGTGAGCAGCTCACATAGGTCAGACCCGTTTTAAAGCAGAATTCAACGGATGCAGGGTCACCGCCCTGTTCACCGCAGATTCCAACTTTCAGTTGAGGACGGGTCTTGCGGCCTCTTTCAACAGAGTACTGGATCAACTGCCCCACGCCAGTCTGGTCGATGGTCTGGAATGGATCGGCGCTCAGCATTTTCTTGTCGAGGTAATCGTTCATGAATCCACCGATATCATCGCGGCTGAATCCGAAGGTCATCTGGGTA
>JAKAMP010000343.1 GCA_021812865.1 Bacteroidota bacterium
TGGTGATTTTCGTACATCTCAAGGGCGTTCACAGCCAGCCTCGATTCGTCCCACATATGCAGGTCAAGGCGGTTCAGCTGCCAGAAGATGCTGAAGTATGCGCCGGTAAGCAATACCAGCAGGAGAATGACGTTCTCCGGAATGAAAAAACTGTTTCTTTTCATAGCCCAATGAGCCTGCCCTTACGAAGATATCATGAAATATGCACTCTCCCAAATTCTGACGGCAAAAGAGGCTTACTAAGTCACATCAACATACACTGCAGGGCAGAGGTTTTATTTCATGAGCAATACTTTTCCGTGCAGGAGTTGACCCGCATGTTCTCCGGCGGACAGGTTCTGCATGGTGATGAAATATAAACCGGCGGGCAGCCTGTTGCCGCTGTTATCCTGACCGCTCCAGCTGATGCTGCTTCCGGAATGACCGTCAATCTTTTCTGAATATATCCGTTGGCCGGATACATTGCATATATTCAACTGCCATTCGTCAGGCATATCTTCCGGGATAATGATGTTCACCCTGTCTCTCGTCGGGTTAGGATATACCAACAAGCTTGAATTTCCTGCTTCCACAGTGTTTATCGTCGCAGGCAATCCTCCTATGGAATACTGGTACCAGCCGGTTACCGGTTCGCGTGAGGTTCGGCTGTGCATATCGGTGGCCTGGATATAATAAGATAAGACCCCGGGCCCTGTGAAGGCGGGCAATTCCACTCCATAGGTGAGGTCATTGGCCAGAAAGTCCTGGTGTGAACCATCATCATACAGATATGCCACCTGTTCCGGTCCGCCGTTGAATGAATAATGCAAACCGACCACCGGGAAGGGATCATCATCTTCCACCCTGGCATCGATAATCACAGGCATCGCCAGTGAAGGCATATTGTTACGGATGCGGGTAATGATGGGAGCCATATTGACTATGATCAGCTGACTGGCAGCGCTTCCCGAGCGGGCGGTGATGTAAGGCTTCAATCCGTATTTAACATGGCCCGAAAGCGCCTGTGTACATGAGTTCAGGAAGTCGTCAACACTATACCCATAGTCCAGGGTTCTGAAAGAATCACGCTCCGCGGAAAGAGCGATCAGGAGTTCTTTTGCATCGATGGCAGGGCCCATCTTGGTGATGTTGAAATAGTTGAGCAGGGTTTCATGCATGTAATAAGCAAAGCGCTCCTTATAGGCCGGCACCTGCATGATACGGTCGAACAAAGGCCTTGACTCGGAAGGTCCCCAGGCATTGATATCCCGGTTGCCCCAGTCAATACCAAACCAGTCGATACCGAAAGTGTTATCCAGGTCGTAAGGAATATACTCGAAAAGGCCGGTCTCCGTGTTGTGGTATAGGTACAAGTTGTTCTTGTTGTAAATGTAACCGTCCCAGTTCCCGGTAAGGATATCGATCACAGTGGACTTGATGAAGTTGTTCACATCGAACACCTTTTCAATGGCGGAAGGGAAATTGCCGGGAGAGGAATTGTTCAGTACATCGATGAAATGGGCCAGGTCGCTGTAATCATCGGTCAGTTCGTTGATCTTCAGTGAATAAGCCCTGTCCGTTCCGTTCATGGGCGCCTTGTAAAGATCGGGATTGGAGCCCAGGTAAACCAGGGATGCCGGGTAGAGACACTTGTACAGGTTCCCGTTGTTGTTCCCGAATCTCGACTTGACAAAATTCTCATCGATTTGTTCAACGCTGATGTATAGTCCGTAATACTTGCCGTTGATATACAGCTCAACATGGTTGGCCCTTGGCGCCGGCACTTCCATATTCCTGAAGAGGTCCCAGCAGAGCTTGGAGCGGATAATGGAAGGATCGTTGTGTTCGCCGTTGAGGTTGAGCTTTTCAAGGTGATGAAACTTTCTTCCGGGAACGAAGGTGTTGAAGGAAACCTTGAACGATTTCTTCTGAGAAAACCGCGAGGTATTCCCCCTGATGCGCAGGCCAGTGTTCAGAAAGGTATCCGCAATGAGGCGATTGTTGAAAATGAAGGTGCAGGGATATTCATTATCGAGTGCAGGATTGGCATACAAGGTTGCCAGGCTGGCTGGATCAATGAAGATATCAATACGGGGAATGACGCTGTCGGCATAAACAAGGCCCTGGTCAGGGAAAATATACTGGGCTTGAAGTTCGCTATTTGTTGAAGAGTGAAAAAGGCCTGCCAGCAGTATAACTAAGATGTGAATGGTTCTTCTCACAGATAGGATTTTGAACGCGGAAAGGTAATGAAAAGGATAGAGCGGTGGTCAGGTAAATCATTATTAGCCTGATGCCATAGGATTCAAATATTTATTCGTACCTGAAGAATATATCATTGCTGCTGGCTTTTGGCGGTTGGCAATTGGCTTGAAAAAAGGCCATTGTGTGACAATTGACTGATTATAACCAGACTACCTATGATCTGATCTCATTCGCCTGTCCAGCTCATTTTGTATTCCCATGCAGACAGTCCGGGGTTGCGTTTTTCCCATTTGCCCAGCAGGGAGAGGTGGTGGCAGGCAATTTCAAAATGCGACATGCAGATGCCCAGGTCAACATCGTGCATGCCCCGTTCTTCATAGGATGAATTGATTACCTTTTTATAAAAATGAAATGTGTCCGATTGCTTCTCCCTGATGATCCTCCAAGGCTGAGTATTTCCGGAAGAAGGGGCCAGCCGGGTCATCTCGAGTACTTCAGCGTACTGCCCGGCAGTTTCCGGAGTCAATGGCGCTTTGTTGTCTCCGAGGAAGAACAGATTATCCCAGGATTTCCGCTGCGAGGCTTTGATGGCAATCCTGATCATGCGTTCTTTCACGGGCTGCTTTTCCACTGCATAGCCAACGATTACGATGGCCGGTATGATCTCATCCTGACTCAGATGTATTTCCGTAAAAAAATCCGGATCGAAATACCCCATCCAGCAGGATGAGAGTCCCAGCCTGGTGGCTTCGAGCACCATCTTTTCCATCAGGTAGCCATAGCTCATCCGCGCATCGGGCGATTTTTTTGTCTTTCCAAGCAGGTAAGCATGGTGGTTGGTAATGTAGCCATAGTCGAACTTCATCTTTCTCTCCTCACCCGGCTGACGCTCTACCAGTTCTAAACGGAGAGATTCGCCGAATAATCCGGTTGAATGGACGGAGAGAGTATTCAGCAGCCGTACTTTCACCTCAGGTTCCAGGATTCTGTCGGTATAGGTCCTGCTCGATTTCCTCGAGCGGATCACTTCAAGTGGATTTATTTCCATGATGCAATATTTCGATACGGTTTACAGGATCACCAGTTCTTCAAAAATAACTTCTTAGTCCGATATTCCATTGCAGTCGCGAAAGGTTTTCCGAACGCTGCCCGGTATAATCGATCAGCTTATATTTTACCCCGTTGGCCGTGATGTTTTTCATACCGGCATAGATATAATTGATGTCCATTCCCAGGGTAATTCCCTTGTACAGATAATAGTCGAGCGACAGGCCGGCATTCAGCCCAAGGGCGTTTCCCTGTATAAGGATGGACTTGCTTCCTACAATGGCATGGTCGGAATAAGCGTTGAATCCTGTCCCGGCACCGGTTATTAAAATCAAGCGCTGATGAGCGAGAAAGAACCTTCTGGTCAATTGCAGACTTGCGTATGACATCTTATACAGGTCCTGCAGGTCGGCTGTGTCAATAACTATATCGCCCGAATATAGAGGCATGTCGAAGGCTGTAACGATGGAACGGAAATGCGAAAAGTCAACAGACAGTCCGTACTGTTCAGAGAAAAACCAGTTGACTCCTGCATTCCAGTCCATCCCCGATTTGCTTCTCCTGATGTAATCCACATATGCCGGAGAAAGTCCGCCGGCAACAGGCGCTGTACGGTATACATAGCCTCCTCCCGCATAAACCCTGAGCCGGGGAAGCATGGCGTACCTTTCTGCCGGTGATGGCACAGGAATCATTTTCTTTCTGCTTGCCGAATCGCCTATCCAGGTTGAACGGCCTTCCCTTAAAGCAAAGCATTTTACCTCGCCGAAAGGAATCACCTCAATCTTCCTGCCCGAGATCGGA
>JAKAMP010000002.1 GCA_021812865.1 Bacteroidota bacterium
CGGTGCTCACTGGATTTTTCAGTCCCCTGTGTTGTTTGATTTCCTGCTTTGAACCTTCTGTCTCACTGACAGGTTCTATCTGCAAAAACCAATAATTTGTATTGTCTTTTTTACCGTTGATGTAAGTAGCTCCAATAGAAAAAGCCAACGGACTGTTCATAATAAGCTGAATATTACCCTTCCATACATCGCCGAAACCCGGTTCATTTTTTCTGAATTCAATCATGCCCTGGTATTTGCATAATTTGGTTGAGCCGGAGATATATACAGGGTCCAATTTGACCATTCCCGTGAGATCACCCTTCTTCACTTTTTCTCCAAGATTTCGAAAATCCAATGATAAACCAAGATCAACATTATCGACCGGCAGCGCAGGCAGGTCATCAATTTTGGATTGTATGGCTGTCTTGATGGTTTCTATTTCTGGGTCAATTTTTTCCTTAACCCGGTAAAGTTTTTTAATCAACTGTTCCCCAAACTTCTCCAAGAGTTTGTCATAGGTGTCTCCAAGGTTTACTGAGGTAAATACCTCATTTCCTAAAGAATGAATGACCTTTTTCAGATTTTCGAAGTCTATTTGCTGCTGAATGTCTTTTAATATTCCCTGGAGAACGCTTTGCACCGGGATATTGAATGTGCCCTCTTTTATATCCTCCCAAGCATTCCTGCACAATTCCTTCTGGAGGACATATTCAAGCCGTTTATACACCTTTTCGGTGAGGGAATCTGTAAAATAAGCTGTGATGTTTCTATCTACAGCTGTGAAAAGGGATTGCTGAATTTCCCTGGATAGATCTTCCGAAACTATTCTGATACTTTCATCAAGCAATTGAAGGTCTTCCGGCGATAATCCATTTACAGATGAGGCAATTTCTTTCCTAATCTGGCTGAAAAAAGTATCAAGTTTTTTGTCTATTTCCTCATTTATTTCAGCAGTGAACTTGCCTATCCTGGTTCTGAAATATCCGTTTAAATCGTCGGCCAGTTCCCTGATCTTACCCGAGGCTCCCGAAACGAGGTTGTTAAGCATCTCCTGAACCAGGTTTTTTACATCTGTCAGGTGAACATATACTATGCGGAGTTCTGGCTGTGATAAGCCTCCAATGAAGGCTTTGATTTTCTGGAGTCGTATAGATTGACTCTTGTCAATGCCTGATGATAAGAATTCGATGATGGCTATGATGTCTGCCGGACTGACATCTCCTGCGATTTTTTTAGGTGAGAATTTCTGAATGGATGATTCGTTGCTTATGCTGAAATAATTTACTTGAGGAGGAGAGGAATCGGAAGCTGTAGTTTGAAAATGACTTTTAGAAACTACGGCGTCAAAAATGCTATATTTCTGATTGTTTAGCTGACTGGTCACGCTGTCATACTGACTTGTATATTCCGCTAACTTAGCCTTTACCTTATCATAGTTTTTAGCTGGTTCATCATCCTTTGCCTCTATAAGTATATCCTGAACCTCCTGGTCAGCAACCATGCTGTTAATTGCATCCAGTGAAAATGTATCCGAATCGGGTTCAACCCGCATGATGCTGTACAGGTTAACCGAAGGGGGTCCATCCTTGCCTGACACATCCTCTCCGATGTTGATATTTCCGGCAATCCCAATGGCATAACAGCCATTTGAATAC
The DNA here is from genome assembly GCA_021812865.1 of Bacteroidota bacterium. Lineage (GTDB taxonomy): Bacteria > Bacteroidota > Bacteroidia > Bacteroidales > JAAYUG01 > JAKAMP01. The sequence continues at coordinate 1,638 of JAKAMP010000002.1, forward strand.
CCGGCACCGATCTGTGATAATTCAAACGGATAGCCTTGCATGGTTACCGTGACAGGATAAGCCAGCGCTGCAGAACCATTGGGTTTTCCTATTCCAAAGTCACCTGTACCCCAAATTTTAATATTGTCTACCCCAAGGTCTCTGATATTCATAAAGGGCCAATTCACCTGTGCCTGGACAGACATACAACGATTGTCCTCAAACACAGCCCTCTGAATATGCAGCCTGATAAGCTGGTCTTCACCTTCCGGATTGAAAATCCACTCTGTACCTTCAAGACTTTTATCCAGATAGCCTTGCATAAAATCCCGCGAATCAAATGGAATGCTGAATTCTGCCAGGTCGGACCCTGTGATGAGCGGTATCTTTACACCTCCTCTCAGCATGCCGCCTGATAAATTGTTGTTTTGAACAGAAAGCGACAAACATTCTATTCTTGCATTAAAGTCATTGAATTTTATTGATGCGCTTTTCAGGCTGCTATCCCTGAAGGAAAGCTGTAATCCATTCTGATCAATCCGAAGATAGTTCCTGGCCAGCGTATCGGATTGGGACTGAAACACAACAGCCTCCTTTGTATATAGCTGGGCTGCCGTAATTCGTGAAGGTTTCAGAATGATCTTAAATTGGTCCACATATATTCCTATCCAATCGTCAGTCAAATCGGGCAATGATTTTTGCATGTTGCCTGACAAGTCAATGCTTGCTTTTTCCATTCGTAAAACAAGTCCTGCGTCGCTAACGATATTCACTTCTGATGGTTCCGGTGAGCTGTCCATTCTTTCCAGTTGGTCTGCGCCATAGAAAGGAAAACTGATAGGCTGGTTTCGGAATCCAGGCAAATATTGCAACGTTCCGTTTATTCCGATTCTGAACTGATGGTGCCCTCTGATCAGGAAGTATGATCCTTTGCTGGTATTCATAAGGAAATTCAAAGGCTCAGCCAATTGGAAGCTGTCTCTCGAATCGATTGGTAATTCCCCGATTATGCAATAATCTTCAAAATCCAGCCAACCTGGGTGGGAAACAACTTTTTCTGCTGATCCGGGAATGACAAGATGAGGGAAGTCCCATTCCACCCTGCCATGAATGGAAAATCTGTCCCTGCTCATCAGAAGTGAATCTGCCACGAAATAGGCATTGCCGTTAACGGGATTCTCCGGCGTGAGAAGGTATCGGGAAGGTTGCAGAGTTAACCGGATTTCGCCCTCACGAAGTTTATACTCACCTCCGATATTCACCAGGTAAAGATGGTTGAAGTTCGCCTTGATGGTATTCCCGGAACTATCTATTCTTACCAGACCTTCTCCTGCAAAGTCGTGTAGGTTGCCGGATTGAATCCGGGTAACTTTAATCTTTTGATTACCTGCTTTGAAGGATTCGAGTACCGGCGGCCCAAAGAGGTGATAAACCGGACTTTCGGCGATCAGTTCACCCTGTGTATAGGCCCTTACTCTCCAAAGGTATTCGGCGTTTGGTTTCATCTTTTTGTCTGCCAGGAGGTCATTGAACGGCACAGAACCTCTTTCGGTTGTTTCTTTATGGAACCATGGGGTATCGCCCAGGGCTTCTTCTTCCTCCTGGTTTTCTTTTCTTTCAAATACCTCGAGTATATATTTGCAAACCTGCCCATGGGTTAAGTTGCTGGCGACTCCCCATTTAAAATACTGATCTTCCCTGAATCCGAGGTTGTGGTTATCGCCTGGTTCAAGCAGAGCAATGCTCCCCCCGGTGGGATAACCATACCAGAACCAGCCGGTTTCAGAGAAGCCATGATTTTTGAAGTATTCCCTGTTGCCGGCTGCCTTTGACTGCACCCTCCAGGCATAGGCATGTCCTTTCAACAGAACCGGGAAATCTGCCGAATAAAGGAAACAGGATGGTTCGGAAACTGTCGATTCAAAAATTTTGAGCGCCTTGTTTTCATCAACCTGGTTGGCCGGGTCCATGGAAAGACCATTCAGTTCATACAGGTAAAACATGGTTTCGCTTGTGGCCGCCTGATTTGGAACAAGGTTCCAGCGGAATAAAATATTCTGAATGCCGCTGAATGGCACCACCGAACCTTTTACGGGATGAATGATAAATGGAGGATCAGAAAGGCGAATCTGAAGAAATGCCGTTCCCTTGTTGGATATCAGTTTTCCGCTTGCATAATCATAGGCTTGTATGGTAAGGGTATAATTGCCTTCAGGCAGCAGCCCTGTGCGGTTCAGTTCACTTTTGCTCATACCGGTCACTGCAAGATGCCCTGGATCGAACAATTCTGCAATTTCCTGCCCCTGCAGCTGAATTGGCACTCCGGGAATAAGGTTGATGGGGGCAGGGGAACGGAAATTCTGATCGGTTTCAATCCTGACACTCTGGGACTCTAAAGTCATTCGCAGGAAAACATTCCATGATGGCTCATTCAGGTCATTGAAACGTATATTGCAATATAAATGTGAATTTTCAGACGAAGCATAGTCAGCTAAATATGCTGATGGAGTTCCTGCATATTGAACCGTCATTGTAACCGGGTAAACCTGTGCATTCGTTTGAAACGCTGACCATGCAAGCATACCTGAAACGAGTGTCAGACGAAAGAAATGATTTTTGATTGTATTGAGGCTTTCCTTCATATTCCTTACCTTGTTAGAATGAATAGGCATATGAAATAACTGTTCTTATTTCCGGGCCATAGTACATTCCGGAAAATTGGCTGTTTGATTTTCTATGCGTGAGCGCGCTGTAAAAATTGATTGTTCCCGCTTTCCCTGCTTTGAAAATGCATGTTGCACGAAAGGAATGGATGGTTATGTTTCTTCCAGTTTCTCTGCTCAGAATATATCCGTAATTTGCAGAAACTGTCATTTTATCATGCAGAAACGTCTTCCCGCAAGTAACAGAAGGTCCTGCTGCCCGCATTTTGCCTTCTTTCATGATAAAAGAGTTCCAATTGAAGTTACCTATCAGGCTCAGTTTACTGTTCGTGAAGCTGGTTCGCATGAAAAGGGCTGCTGAATAAAATTGATTGTTGTCAGTTTCCTTTTCCGTCCCGAAATAATTGAGGGTATTGGCATTCTGCAAACTGAATGTCACCCCGGCTATCGATTTACGGGCTTCCCCTGGAAATGAATAATTGAGGGAGCCGGCCACATTGCGGGTAGTCTGGATGTACCGGAATGAATCTGCCAGCTGAACCATTCCAGGATTGCTGGAGGAGCTGAAATTCGAATAATTGATGCTCCCGGTCATATCCTTCCCTGCAGCAATATTCAGGTTCACCGAACCAATCACCCGCTTTGTCGTGCTGTTCTGCAGGCGGCTAAGGTTATTTCTTTCCACCCCCATTTCGCCGGAGAATGATATCTTGTTCCCGAACAAGCCTGTGGAGAGCTCCGCCAGCCATTCCTGCAGATCATTTGAAAGGTAGGTACATCCAAACGATGCAAATCCCGGATCGATTCGCCTGTACACAAGCGACAGAGTGGTTCTGTTGATGTTTGTCCCCGCTTTTAGGTTCAAAGCTCCAGCTTTGCGGGTAGATGCATTCGTACGGATAAGGAAATCAGGCAGTAGGAGGCGCTGTTCACTTCCTTTTTCATTATAGGTGTTTCCTGTAATCATGCTGATCGTATAGTCAGCCGAAAAAGTTAGCTTTCCTGCAATGCTTTGACTGGTACTCAATCCAATTACCAGGTTTTCCTGCGGATTGATAAACCCTGAATCCTGTTGGATCAGCTTCCTTACCTTATCCCATGCCCTGAAAACAGCCAAACCATATTGATGATCCCTGCCGCCCGCAGTCACATTCACTCCGCAGCCCCATCTTTCGTATCCCGGGGGATTGTAGTAAGCTCCGTCGCTGGTGGAAATTTCTTTTCTCAGCCTGCCCGTCATCAGGATAATCCTGAATGGGCCATCTTTGGGCGCATACTCCATTCCTCCTCCCAGGAAAGTCATTCCCGAGAGGGTGTAAGGGGAAAAACTCAGGTTCCTGTATCCCATGTGCGCGGTAAGGTTTTTATAACGCGGGCTTAACCCGAACTGGCGAAAAGAGGGCTGCTGGAATGTTTTGTTCCGGCTCCCCAGGTACATGCTGAAGGGAGCATCTATAATGCCAAGCAGGTTGATGTCAAGGTTACCGCTCAGGTTGTACATCATTGGATCTGATGTTGTGCTGCTGCCGGTCTCAAAAAAACCGGCGCTGGCATTTATGCCTCCTTTAATGGTTATGATTTTTTCTTTCCCAATCTTTTCTAAATCCTGCGATAACGTAACCGTGCAAATGGATAACATGACCCATACACAGGCAGACACTTTGCGTATTCTTTCAGATATATATTGTAATGTCCTGTTTTCAGTTAGCGTAAAGGGATGAACAAATCCATGCAGCAAACCATCCTTAGATGCCCCAGGGTTAGATTCCTTTGAATGGAATTCCCCATACCAAAGTCGATTTCTAGTATCCATGAAATGAAAATGGGTTAGGGTTCAATGGTTAATACCCCGAGAAGGAAAATCTCGTAGAAAAAAGTGAAAAAAATGCACTATTTTCTATCTAATTGAAATTCAATTGAAAAACTCACAGGTTTCTCTGCTTTCTGCAGCAAATGAATGGAAAGGCATGCTAACAGATGGCTATATATACTCTTTCAGTCGCCTTTTTCCCTGAAATCCATCTGGTCCTGAATAAAATGAATGGTCAAAGCGAGATTGACCTCTGCATCCTTCGGGCGTATGTGCTGTTGCAACTCTGCAATTTCGATACTGAAGTTGTCGGGATAGATCTTCATATCCAGCGCGGCTATGGCTTCAGCAAGTTTCAAAATATTCACCGGCTCTGTTTCGATGATAAATGAGACGAGGAATTTTGAATATTTCCTGAAATCGGTAATCCAGTTGTGGTTTTCCGAAACAATACGTTCCACTTCATGAATTACCCATGTGGCATCCTGCCTGGTATAAGCTTCCAGGGCTATGGTTCGTGCGTAATCGATATCCATCTGCTGTTGCAGAATTAGGTTCTGTTTACACAAACTTAATCAATAAAAGAATGTTTTCCCAGCATCCTGCTGCAACCATCAGCCATTCGGGTTATACATCAGAATGAAATCCATTCCTTCCCCGAAACCCGGACGGAATTATCCGGAAGTTGTTAAACTTGAACAGTTCTGAAATATCTTCTGAAAAGGAAACAGAAGGTTATATCTTGTGGGTAAGTATAAAAAGGGTCCCTAAAGAGGTAAGCAGCCACAGGGATATTCCCAGGGCGAAGCTTCTTACGCCCGATTGTTTTATCTCTTTCCACGATATGTTTGACCCGATCAGGAACAGGGCTACCATCATCCCGCGTTTGCCAAGCCAGCTGAAGTGTCCATAGGTGGTATGGTAGGCCGGCAGTAGGTTCGAAAACAGTATGGCAAAAACGAAGAACAGGATGAACCAGGGAAACCGGATAGATTTTTTCGTTTCGTTTTTGTTGAAGAGGGCGATAATAATAGAAAGCGGAATGATCCAGAGTGCGCGGATCAGTTTTACCGTGGTGGCCGTTTGCAGGGCCTGGTCTCCATAAGTGGCCGCAGCTCCTACCACCGAGCTGGTATCGTGTATGGCTATGGCCGCCCAGTTGCCAAATACTTCCTGGCTTAAACCCATATGCCAGCCAATGAGCGGGAAAATGATCAGCGCAACTCCATTTAACACGAATACTACCACCAGGGCAAATGAATTCTGGTAATCTTTACTGTTCAGGATGGGGGCTACGGCGGCAATGGCGCTTCCTCCGCAAATGGCCGTTCCCGAAGCTATGAGCACGGTAATGTTCTTTTCAACCCTGAAGAGTTTGCCCAGGAGTATCCCGCCCGTCATAACCAGGATCACCGAGAAGGCCGTTTCAACGAATCCGCTCCTGGAGGCGCTGATCACCTCGCCCAGGTTCATGCCGAATCCCATAAGCACGATAGAAAACTGTAAAACCTTCGAGGTGTACGAATGGATGCTTTTCAACTTTATCCCTGCAAAGGAGAACAGCAAGCCTGCCCCCAGCGCGATCACCGGCGAAACAAAGGGCATGAAACAAATGAATATCGAAACGGAATACAGCCAGGTAAATGAGGATAACTTTTCCTTCATGCGGATTATTTTTCCGGCAAAGATAGCCGCTTGTCATAACCCGAACAAATAGTAAATTGTTATAATGGATAACTAAAAGTTATAGGAAAACAGGAAATTGACGAACAATTCCACCAGCCGGCTATCGTGTCCCTGCTTCAGGGCAATCCTGAATTGCCGGGGAATGGAAAATCCGGGCACGGTAAGTCTTACCAGGTTGTTCAGGTACAGTTCGGTGGTGGCGGCTTTTTCAGAGATCAGCGCAATGCCGTCGAAATCCTGGAGAAAGTTTTTAATCGACTCGGTGCTTCCAAGCTGTATAAGGGTGTTGAGTTTTTCAAAGCCAATGCCTTGCTTTTCGAGCGCCCTCCTTATCACTTCCAGTGTGCCCGATCCTTGTTCCCTAACTACCACCGGCAACTGCATGAGTTCATCGATGCTGATTTTTCTTCGTTTGGCATACACGCTGTGCGCTCCGGTAACGACAATCACCTCATCGTCGAGAAAGTTTTTGTATCGGATACCGGTTTGCGAGGATTCATTTTCCACCAGCGCCATATCGACTTTATTTTCAAGCAACATCTTCTCCATTTCAAAAGAATTGCCGCTGACCAGGTGAATGCGGATTCCCGGATATCGCTTATGAAAGGATGCGATCACCCTGGGGATGACATATTGTGAAATGGTAGAACTGGCGCCGATCATGAACTGGCCGGATGTAGTCTGCGCAAGTTGTCCGATTTCAAATTCGAGGTTTCTGTATTGCTGTGAAATCTTTTTCAGGGCATTATAAACCATTTCCCCTGCCTGGGTAAGATAAATTTTGTTGCCTTTGCGGTCAAACAGGCTTAAGTTGTATTTCCTTTCAAGGTCTTTGATGTGCTTGGTAACCGCAGGCTGACTGATGTGCAGTTCTTCGGCTGCTTTAGAAAAGCTCAGTTGTTCGGCAACGACCAGAAATACAGAGTCCCTGTAATCCATTGGAATGTTTGGTTCTTCATTTGCCCTCATTGCCGGAAAACTCTCCGGGCCATCCGGCAAAATCGCTTCATTTATAAAATTACGGCCATGCCCCGGATGGCTTACCAGGCTCCCATAACCAGTCCGGCAATGGCGAACAGAATCAAATACATACCTGTATCTACAGCAAGGAGTTTAGTGGAGCGGCTCGCAAAAAGATAAGTTCCACCCATAGCCGGCAGTATCCAAACCAGCATGATAAGAATCCCCGTAAGCAACCCCTTCACTGCACCCTGTCCGTAAGCTACTGCACTCAACCCGATCATGGCCAGCAGGTGAAAAAACGCTGTACCTCCGAACATCAGGGGGGCGTTCGACTTATCCGGAACCATTTCGCCGTAGTTCTCCTTTGTCCAGATTTTCCCGAACATTATCCGGGAATGCCAAAAAGCTCCCAGAATGAAGCTGAATAAGGTCATAACGATCACGGCAAGCCAGTGAATATTGGAGAAGAATGAAGATAGATTCAAGATGATTTGCTTATGGTTACAACTGTAAAAGTAAAACAAAGCGGTTGAAAAGCAAGATCATTCTCCTTTGGTATAGCGCAAGGAGATCACGTTCATGATGCATCACCAGCCGCATTGCAATCCCTGTATGTTTCGCTAAGCTTGACCCGCGTCAGGAAATGCCTCCCTTTATGGTTCTTTGAGGAATAAAGAAGTCTTCCGGTTTAAGATTGCACTTCTTCGCGATGCTTTTACAATAGGCAAGCCGGCCGGCCTTCTGATTGCGGGTATCTGAACCAAAGGTGAATTTCAATCCTTGTTCTTTGGACATCAGGATGAACTTTTCATGGGGAGTATGCGCAAGATCGTTTATCTCGATGGCAACATTCTTCTTCTTGGCTGCGGTAATGATCTGCTGCATCCTGTTTTCAGTCCATAAGGCATAATAATCGCGGGCAATGCAAACCGGAAGGAATAAAGGCCATCCGAAAATATGCATAGGTTCGTTGTTATTGAGCACTTCCATGATGTGTGCCATGTAGCGCTCCATGAAATCTTCGGGATCATCAATGTAAGTGTCAAATTCCCATATATGCAGAGTTTCTCCGTATCTGTTTCCGTTGGGGATGGTTTGCGGATCCATCAGTACATAGTCCACCTTCGAGATCAATTCAGGCGAAAAACGTTTTGTCCAGCCCGGACTCATGGGTTGCAGTCCGATGTAAACCGGGTATGGCCTGAGTCTGTCGATATAGCTCTTCAGATCGGCGTCATCTTTGATGGCCCAATCGGCTGGATGATCCAGAACGCCAAACCGGATGTGCTCCCGTTTGCCAATTTCCAGAATATTCTCAATAGTGAAATCGTTGGTGGTATGCACATGCAGGTCCATCACCGGGAATTCTTCATTTCTCGGGGAACAATCAGCCATTAAAGGGGATATGAGCAACAAACCACTGGCCAGGCTGGCATTTTTTATGAAAATTCTTCTTTGCATAGGGTAGGATTTAGGTGGAAACATAGGGTTATGTTGAATAATAATCTTTCAGAAACCTAAGATAAATAAAGGAATTGGCCTTCGCAAAAGAAGCTGAGTCTATATCTGCACCTTCTCCCGAAAGTCCGGACTATCCATGAGATCATTATTCATTTATTGCAGAGTGCAACGCTTTTAACAGTTTACTACCTGATTCAGAAGATCAGACTTCGTAAATCTTCCTTAATCAATCTGTTTATTCATATTCTTTTTATAGTTTTTCAACATCTTGCCGAAATCCTTGTCTTTTCTCCTTCGTTCAGCGGCCGACGATTCAAAATAGGCTTTCTCGCGTTCCATCCTGAGGTAATTCTCGTATGAATTGCGATCGATTTCTTCCTCTTCAACGGCCCCGATCACCGCGCAACCAGCCTCACTGGTATGCGTACAATCTTTGAATTTACAGTTCCGCGCGAAACTGACAATGCTATCAAAAGTTGTTTCCAATCCTTGCGCGGTATCGGCTATACCGACTTCTCTCATGCCGGGATTATCAATGAGTATGCCACCGCTTTCCAAAACTACCAGTTCGCGGTGACTGGTAATGTGTTTACCCTTATTTGTGCTTCCGCTGATAGAACCTGTCTTCATCATGGAACGGCCGGCCAGGTTATTCAACAAGGTGGATTTCCCAACTCCCGAAGAACCAAGCATACAGTAAGTCTTCCCTTTTCTGATAAGATCTTTCAACCCTTCATATCCCTGTTGTGATGGATTGCTGATGGCAATTACCGGAATATCTTTAATCCGGTGATGTACGCTACCGGTGATGCTTTCCAGGGTTTCTTCGTCCACCAGGTCGGCTTTTGTAAGAACAATCACCGGGTTCACCTTTGAAGTATAACAAATGGTGAGGTATCTTTCAAGGCGGTTTACATTGAAATCCCTGTCAACCGCCTGAACAAGAAATGCATAATCAATATTGGCGGCAATCACCTGTATCTCTCCTGGCTGGCCCACTGCCTGCCTTGCAATCATGGAGAACCTTGGCAATATATTGTGAATGATCGAAAAGTCGGAATCATAAATTGTCAATGATACCCAGTCGCCCACGGCAGGAAAATCTTCCCGGCCTTTTGCCGTAAAGCGCAAATTTCCGGTTATCTCGGCCTCAGATTCTCCTGTTTCCGTCATTACAGTGTATCGTTCCTTGTGTTCGGCAATGATCCTTCCTATATCGAAGTGCATAAGATTATTTTCTTTCCTGTACCTTTCAAAATCAACATGGTAGCCTAAATCTTCGCGTTTCATCCTGATTAAATTTTAAGGCTTGTTTTCCACATCGCCTGGTTTATATGGTTTGATCTTTTGCGCAGGCCTGAGACAGAAGAAATAGTTTTAACCAATATCCACTCATTTCTTGAACATTGATCGTGCTTCAGGCTACGCTGCTCAAAATTAGTGTTTGTTGCAGAGTTTGTCAAAAATAACTGCAATGGCAAGCCCGGGACATCTAAATATAGATACTGTTGAATATAACCGGGAATGATCATATTATCCGGAAGGAATGAATAAGCACCGTACTCCTGTTGCTTCAACCAGGTTAGGAAAATCATAATTTTTTAATAAAAAGTTGTATCGACCATAATACTGTTCGTTTATATTTGAGGTTTGTTTTTTGCCTGCAGAACTTTCAGTGGAAAGCAATGCATAATACCCTATAAAATGAAACAAATACTAATTCAGGCAGCGATAATTTCAGCAATGATTATCATTGGTGTTACAGCCTGCCGCCAGGGAACGAAATCCGCTTCCGGTTCTGCAGAAATGGCACGTCATCATTCGGCATACGATGACAGCACCCTAAGCCGGAATATTCTCCCGGTAATGATGCCATACAATCGCATCATCGATCCTGTAGGGAAAGTCGTCTCGTTCGGTAGTCCGGATGCGGAAAACCACAGCCTGGATATCATTCCATTGCCGGGGACTGACCTTTTCGTTGTTGAAGACCGTTTTGGTATTGTAGTATTCGACAGCCGCAACGACCAGGTGATTGCCCGCTGGACCTACACGGAAGATGCACAATATAAAGATTTCATCAGCACCTATTCCGGGATCCAGGTTTCGGGGAAACCCGGCCGGTTCAATATTTTCTGGAGTGCAGCGGGCAGCAGTAACCATCAGTCGAAGGTTTTCGAGGCTTTATGGGATGGCAAAGAAATCAGCATAGACAAAACCTACGATTTTGCACCAGAAGGAGAATCTCCTTTGGCCCTGCCAAACGAACTGGCACTTCAGAAAGAAAACGGGATATCCTTCGTATATGTGGTGTTGAATGGTAACAACAAATTGGTAAAAGTAAATTCAGCAACGAAGAAAGTAGCCTGGTCGGCTAATACCGGCGTGGCGCCATACGGCATTGTGCTCTGTCAGAACCTGGCCTATATAACCAATTGGGGCGGCAGCATGCCGGGGAAAAGTGATTCGGCTGAAACTGCAGGCGTTCCCTATGGAAAAGCGTTCATTGATCCGCGCACGGGAGCGATCAATTCGGGTTCGGTAACGGTAATCGATACCCGGAACGGGAAAATTGTAAAGACCATCCCGGTGGGTTTGCACCCGAACGACATTATCCGGAGCAATAACGGACGCTGGGTGTTCGTAAGCAACAGCAACAGCGATAATGTTTCTGTTATCGATACGAAAACTCTGGCTGTTACTGCCACTATTTCTGTGAAGATTGATGCCGGTGAAAAGGGCTTCATTGGCGATTCGCCCAATGCACTCATGATCAGTCCGGATGACGCACGTTTGTACGTGGCCAACGGAATGGACAATGCGGTTGCGGTGGTAAGGCTTAGCCGGCAGTCCGGTTCAGGCACGATCGAAGGGTTCATACCTACGGAGGCATATCCTTGCGGACTAGCCCTAAGGAACGGGAACCTATACGTAACCAACCTCGAAGGCGAAGGATCGAGGGTGAACAGCCGCGAAATGACCAACGCCGATCCGGTAACGCGTAAGGTTAGCCAGGGAGCGTATAATTCCCACCACGAAAAGGCGACCCTCTCGGTGATTCCCCTTCCGGACTCAGTACAACTTGAAAAATACACGTTAAAGGTAAAAGAACTGATGCTGAATTTCCGCCTGGAGCTTGCGCAGCTTGCGCCGCGTGAGAACCAGCCGGCCCGCCCCATGCCGGAACGCATTGGAGAACCTTCAGTGTTCAAGCACGTGATTTATATCATTAAGGAAAACCGTACCTACGACCAGGTATTGGGTGATCTTCCGCAGGGAGATGGGCAGAAGGAGCTTTGTATTTATGGAGACGAAGTTACGCCGAACGAACATCGGCTTGCGCGCGATTTTGTTTTGCTAGATAATTATTATGCTTCGGGAAAATGTTCGGCAGAAGGGCACCAGTGGACCGATGCGGCTATGGTGACCGATTATGTGGAGAAGAACGTGCAGGCCTGGTTCCGCAGTTATCCGCATGTACAGACCGATGCCCTGGTATACGACCGGAAAGGGTTTATCTGGAACAATGCCGCCGATCACGGAAAAACGGTGAGGATATACGGGGAAGCCTGCGTGCCAAACATCAATCCAAAACTGAGCTGGATGGATATTTATATGAAGTACAGGAAGGGCGAACCTCTGACATTTCACAACACAACTACCATTTCGAGGGTGGCGCCCATGTTGTCGCCAAATTACCCGGGCTCGGACGAGCTGAAAATAACCGACCAACTCCGCGCTGATGCCTTCATTAAAGAACTTCAGGCATATGAAAAGATGCCAGGCGACCAGTTCCCGGAACTTTCGGTGATGGCGCTCTCGGTTGACCATACCACCGGGGCATCTCCGGGTATGCCAACCCCCAGGGCGATGATCGCCGACAATGACCTGGCCCTCGGGCGAATAGTAGAAGCCATTTCTAAAAGCCGGTTCTGGAAAAACACCGTCTTATTTGTCACTGAAGACGATTCGCAGGCGGGCTGGGACCATGTTTCGGCCTACCGTACTACCGGGTTTGTAATAAGTCCTTACAGCAGGATGCAGGAAACCGTATCCGTGAATTACAACCAAATCTCCATGGTCCGCTCCATAGAGCAGATACTGGGCATTCCCCCTATGAACCTTATGGACGCCACTGCACGGCCCATGTTCGAATGTTTCGAGACACGCAGTTCTGCCAATGCCTACCAAGCTGTGCCGAACCGTATTCCGCTTGATGAAATGAATCAGCCCCTGGCAGCATTAAAAGGGAAAGCCCTGCAGTACGCGCAAATATCACTTCGCCCCGAGTACCATCACATCGATGCCGGGAACGACGATGTGTTGAACCGCATCCTCTGGTTCTGCAGCAAGGGGGAGAAAGAATATCCTGCCTCGCTCGCCGGGCCCGCCGGTGTTGATGAGGATGATGGCGAAGAATAAAGCACAGTTGCTGAAGGTACTCTCGGCGCTACATTACAAAAAATATTGAGGATAAGGTTATGCAGTCCTTTCAGAATTCATGAAAAGAAGATTGCCGGAACAGGTTATATGGTTGCTTTACTTCTCTTTGCCTGAAAAGGCCATCCTTACATTTTTCCATGCCTTCTTCAGCGTCCCGAAAACTTTAGCTGAAAGTTTTGGTTCTTCTTCCTCTATGAAAGCAGACAATACCTCAGACATGGCGGTTGACCTAAGGTACCCGAAAACACTATGCGGATTTTTTCGTCCATTCATCAGGTAATTGTTCTTTACCAGCCTGTCAATGGGATTCACTCCGTTCCGGTTAGGGCTGAAATCTTCATTAAGCTTATAGTTTATTGCCACAACATCTTCAATATCTGAAAAATTGTACCAGCGCCTATCAATGGATGCAGGAGTCTGAATGGATGATTTGTCATCCCTGGCAGCATTTTGCCTTTCTGCAATCTTGCTCAGTACCAACGGCAGTCCCAATGGAGAACCGATTGTAATAAAAGTATCAATCCTGATTTCGGGAACATAAAAACAAATTGCATCGAAAGCGAGTATGGAGCCCATGGAATGTCCAATAAGCAGGATCTGATCATTCCTGTATTGGTTTAATATGGATACTACCCTGTCGATCATTGTTTTCCTGGCCTTGCATGCCGGACAATCTTCGTCATTGCCATAATCCCTGTAATAAATATCCAGTTCATGAAAATACCGTTGAACAATATTCCGGGCAACAGAACTGTTTTTCATACTGAAATCCTCATTCAGGAAAATCCGTTTCAGGAGTTTTGCTGCAAGTCCAACAGCCTTAACGCGGAACTCGTGAATTTGTGCCTGGTAACCAATGGTTGCTGGTGTATAAAATTCATCGAGATAATATGGATCGTTCTTATCGGTTATATCCGGATCAAGGGGCTTGTCATAAACGGCATCTGCCCAGTATACAAGTTCGAAAACCGGTAATTCACGGTACTTGCCTATAGCCACCAAACCTTCTTCCATAGAATGCTTCCACCACTCAGTAAGTAGTCTTTTTGAAGGCTTATTTTCAAGCCCGTGAATGCCAATAATGACTTTTTTCATACATGGAAGAATATCATATTACCTAAAAAAAGGCCAACAGAAAGCAATGCGTGTTCATCGGTGCCCGTAGGAAACCAAGTTAGCAAAAATCCGGATAAAAGGATAAAATGATCTCTGTTCACAGTATAATAACTTGTTCTAAAAGCAGATCGAAAACTAAAATTTGTTAAACATTAGTAAAACATTTAAAAGACTTATGGTTTATCCCGTCGAAACCTTATTGGTGCTGATGGCGCTATATATATACCATGCTGCCTAATGATAAACTAAATTAAACAACTGTCCATGATTTCCGAAGAGAACCAATAATTTACTTTGAAATTCGGATTGAGGTTGTTGACATCCTGATTAACCACCGGGTATAAGGAATAATTTTATAAAAGTTCTTTCAGTGGGAAACAGGGTTTAATCAGACATGACAGGTTCCAGATTTGAATCCGAAAGAGTAGCGAAAAAAATCATGGTATTCATGTAATAAATTACCTGATTTGTGGTTTTGCATACATTATTCACCATAAAACGATGAACGATATGAGAAAGCTTGTAGGATCAGGAATTGTATTTCTGGCAGTGATCTTCGGATCGTGTTCAAAAAGTTCGGATTCGGGAAATCTTTACACACCTACCAGCGTCGATACCACTGCCAGCGCCACGCTCTCCGAGCTACAGCAGGGACGAACTCTATACGTCAACAACTGCGGGACATGTCATAAACTGTATTCGCCCGACAGTTATTCGTCAACACAATGGAAGAGCATCATGAACTCGATGGCCCCGAAGACTTCCATGACCAATTCGCAGGATACGCTGGTACTGAAGTATGTAACCAGGGGAAAGCTCTGAGTTCAGCATTAGCCAGGAGTAAAAGTAAGCAGCTCCTGATGGCAAAACCTGCACGGGGAGTCATTGTCAAACTCTGTTCACCGCATCGCTTAAAAAAGTAACATACAATTGCAGCCAGAATTTGCATTTCGCGAATGCTGATCCTGGCTTTCACCATTTTACAGGACAAGGGTATTCTCACCGGAATTGTTAGATTTGCAGACTACTGCACACTAACTACAGTTTGCTGCTAAAATCCCGTTTAGCAAAAAAAATATCAGCATGAATCAAAAACCGGTACGTTTACCCTGGCTGTTGCCGGCGCTAGCCTATGCACTGGCATTTATCCTGTCAGCGCCTTTCAATTCAGGTCTTCTCGAAAAACAATTCATCTCTTATACAGGAGGATGGCTCCCGGTAACCCTGGCATTTATCCCTGCTGGACTGGGAACATTGATCGCTGCGATGATCTTCAGAAAGGCAGACCACAGAACCGGCAGGACAGTTACATTTGCCGGACAGGACAAATTCAAAAACATTGTTATTGCGCTGGTTCCTCTTGTGGTCTTCTGTCTTACCGGCATACCCGGTAATGATCAGGTACATGTTCTCCTGCATTCCTTATTCTTTGGATCGGTTTCGCTTCTATATGCAACATCCGAAGAAATTTTCTGGAGAGGCTACCTTCAGGATGCACTGCAGGGGATAAACAGGAACAAGGCGTACGTTTTTACCGGCATTCTCTGGTGGGCATGGCACTTCCGTTTTACAACCCTTTTCGACCTCACGGCATTCGCAGGTATATGTATCATCAGCGCAATACTTCTCGGGCACTTTGCCTACTCCACAAAATCGTATTTCGCTTCAGCCGGACTGCATTCCCTGGTCATTATAACAACCACCGGGAGCGCCTTTACCGGCATGAAAATTACCGGCATTGCTGTAACTATACTTATATGGCTGGCTATTGGCCAATGGTGGAAACCTGTGATGAAGAAACCCGCATCATCTTCGCCGGACCGGCAGACAGAGAACAACAATGAAGGCTGAAATATTTCTCTTTGTTATTCCAGTCCGTTGAGCCAATTCCGGACCTCCTGGTCAGCGCCTGCAACCGAGCTGCCAAGAATGGCAAACCCCTTCCCCACCCTTGCGCCTGGGCAAAGTTTCTGAATATCGCGTTCACTCCGGCCAATGCCGCTGCCTTCGTGTGTGCAAAAAGGGTAAATCGTTTTCCCGGAAAAATTGTACGATTCCAGAAAGGTGAACACCGCCATAGGAAAAGTGCCCCACCAGTTGGGATAGCCAAGAAAAACTACCTCGTAAGCATCCATATTCTCCACCTGCCTGGTTAATTCCGGGCGGGCATTGTTTCGCAGCTCATTCCTGGCCACTACGGTAGTTTCTTCGTAACCAGCAGGATAGGCTTTTATGGTATTGATTTCGAAGAGATCAGCCTGTACAAAGCTTGCTATTTTCTTTGCGATCAGCTCGGTATTCCCAACGGGGAGGTGAACAATGCTCCCCCTCGCATAATTTTCTCCCTTCCTGGAATAATAAGCAACCAGGCATTTTTTACCCGATGAGATCATGAACTTAAGATTTGGTTTTACCGGTCGATCAGTTTTGCATTGGATTCGCCATATCTTGCGCCCGACATTTTGATTTTGGCTGACGCATCGGTGAGCTCCTGTAATTCAGCGGTATTCAGTTGAAGAGATACAGCGCCAAGGTTTTCCACCAACCGGTCAACTTTGGTCGTTCCGGGGATAGGAACAATCCAGGGTTTCCGGGCCAGTATCCAGGCTAAAGCAACCTGCGCCGGCGTGGCATTTTTCCTTTGAGCCATCTCTTTGATCAGGTCGACAAACACCAT
>JAKAMP010000344.1 GCA_021812865.1 Bacteroidota bacterium
AGTCGGTCAATGACCTGCCCTCTTTTGAAAATTATGATATGGCAGGACGTACCTACCGCTACTTTACGAAAGAAGTGCTCTATCCATTCGGATACGGACTCAGCTACACCACTTTCCGTTATGACAGTCTCACCCTTTCCAAACCGAAAATCAACCAGGCTGAATCCGTAACGGCTTGTGTATCGGTCACCAATACAGGCAAAAAGGATGGAGAAGAGGTAGTTCAGCTATACATTTCGACCCCGGTGAGCAAGTCCCCGCGTGCTATAAAATCACTCAAAGGATTTCAACGTATTTTCCTGAAGGCAGGTGAAACGAAGAAGGTGAATTTCATCATAACACCCGAAGCGCTGGCAAACTTTGATGAACATAACAATGCTTTCATTGTTAATCCTGGCACATATAAAGTTCTGGTTGGAAAATCATCGGCAGCCGGTGACCTGATTTCATGCAGTCTTGATATTCAGCCTTAACATGTAGTTTTTATAAAATTATTGGCAGGATTTTTGAGTGTTCGTTTCCATTCAGGGAACGAACACTCTGTTTTAACAGATAAATTTCAATGTATGAAGCATTTTATCGCAGGATTATTATTGGTATTTAGTTTTTCAGTATCAGCCCTTACAGCGCCAATAGACACTCTGGAGTTTGGAGATTTTGGCAAAGTAATCGTTTACAACCATACCCAGCAGCCCTCCTCCCTGGTACTTTTTGTATCGGGCGACGGAGGATGGAACAAAGGGGTTGTGGCAATGGGCAATCACCTGACAGATCACAATGCCATGGTGGCCGGCATTAATATCCAGCATTACCTCAAAAGACTGAGAATCAGAAAATCGGCCTGTGATTACCCTGCTTCAGACTTTGAGAACCTGAGCATGTTTCTGCAGAAGAAGTACCAGTTCAGGGAATATTTAAAACCGATCCTGGTGGGATATTCCTCCGGGGCCACCCTGATCTATGGCATTATTGCCCAGGCACCGTTCAACACCTTTAAGGGAGCCATCTCCCTTGGCTTTTGTCCGGATATTGAAACTGTCAGGCCGCTCTGCGCGGGTTCGGGTCTGAAGTATCATGTTTTAAAGGAAGGGCAAAGCTATTACCTCGAAGCCAAGCCTGACCTGTCATGTCCCTTCGTTGTGCTCAACGGTGTGGTTGACCAGGTATGTGGCTATAATGCTACAGCCGACTTTCTGAAAAAAATCAATAAGGCCGAGCTGATTACCTTGCCAAAGGTCGGGCATGGTTTTGCTGTCGAGAGAAACTGGCTACCCCAGTTCCTATCATCCTTCGACAAGATCGTTGCATCCGAAGACCAGGTGAAGGAGATTGCCCCCCTGCACGAAGCATCCTATGTTTCGCCTGCCCTGGATGTAAAGCTTCCCCTTATTGCCACTCCGGCGCCTGCGAATGACAATGCGCCCATGGTATTTATGATATCCGGCGACGGCGGATGGACCGATTTTGACCAGTCGGTGGCCAATTCCCTCGCGAAAAAAGGTTTTCCCACACTGGGACTCGATGCACAGAAATATTTCTGGTCCAGAAAAACGCCGGAACAGTGTATTCACGATTTCAGCATAGCCATTGAAGAATACCTTGGAAAATGGCAGAAAAAGTCATTCATTCTGATCGGGTATTCCTTCGGGGCCGATGTTGTGCCGTTCCTGGCAGACCGGTTCGAGGAAAACCTGAGCAAGGCTGTCAGCGGAGTGGTGATGATGTCGCCTGACAAGGCCGGTGATTTTGAGATCCATGTTACCGACATGCTCAGCCTGGGGAGTTCAAAAGACAAATATGATGTAATTGCAGAAACAAAAAAACTGCAGAATATTACCGTGGTGGCCCTTTTCGGAAACGAAGAGCCGGTTGAAGACATCAGTTCTTTCCGTGCCACGGGAGCAAAAATAGAGGTTATTCCGGGATCCCACCACTACAATAATGACGTGAATGCTGTGGTGGAGGCCATTGCCCCTCATTTTCTGAAGCCGGAGAAATAATGTCCCCTTCCCCTATTTTTTCAGGATTTTGGTTTTCCAGGTACTGCTACCATCAGAGATCTGAAGAATATACAACCCAGGTGCAGTTGAAGATGCATCAAGGCTGACGGAGGTATTGCCGGTGGTCCATTCTGATACGATACTACCACCTGCATTGATAAGTGTAATTTTCCGGTTTTTAATTCCATTGTAAAATTCAATGTTGATGGTGCCTGCAAAAGGATTGGGATAGACATTGAAAATGGCCGGCAATTCTTTTCTGTAAACAAAGGCTTTTTTCAGCAGCCAGCCGGCAGGATCCACTTCGAGCCTCTCCAGATGCCGGCTGGTGGGTATATCGAACCGTTTCAGGGTATCATCGATCCATACCCTCGCCAGGGAATCACCCTCGGTGAAAATCAGATGAATATCCAAGGAAGTTAAAAACAATGGGGTAGCAGGTGTACTGCTTTTTTGTTCAATTCTTGCAATGACCTTCCCATTGGACTGATCATAGGAAACATTGAAAGAAGGATACCCCTGGCCATATATCCACTGGTTAAAAAACCATGATAAATCCCGCCCGGTTCTGGCTTCCATTACATTTTCAAAATCGGCTGTAGTGGCTGTTCCAAATGCAAATGAATTCCGGTATTGCCTCAGCGCTGAAAAGAAAAGGGTATCGTTGTTGAGTTCATACCGTAACATATGCAATACAGCGGCGCCCTTCTTGTAACTCAGGCTACTGTTGAATATTCTGGATGGATTAGTCAACTCACCAGGAGGCACATAAATGCTGCCGGAAGGAGAAATCATGGCCTGGTCATGGGCATTGGTCATCCATGCCCTTGCTGCATTGTTTCCCTGAAACTGATTCACGGAAAGGTACTCACCGTACGAAGCAAACCCTTCGTTAAGCCAGATATCCTGCCAGCTCCTGCAAGTAACCAGATCGCCAAACCACATATGACAGAGTTCATGGGCCACCAGGGCAAAGCCAAAACCCGACAATGTTGTCATGGTTTGATGCTCCATTCCTCCACCGATGGGAGCCACGCAATGTCCGTATTTTTCAGCAGGAAAAGGATAGGGGCCAAAAAGTCCCGAAAAATAATCAATCAATGCAGGCGTAATGTCAATTTGCCCTTTCACCTGATCAAGATAACCCGGTCGGTTGTAAAGATAATTCTGAATGAGCAGAGAATCCTGCATGCCCTGTGGATGAGCATAAATGCTGTAATTCTGATAATCGGCAACGGTAAATGATATGAGGTAATAATCAATAGGATATCTTGATTTCCAGTGATGACGCCACCTTCCGTCAGGCAAAGTGTCCGTTTCTACAAGTATTCCATTCGACCCGGCCAGTTTTCCGGCTGGAACAGTAAGGAACATATCCAGGGAATCAATTTTGTCGGTCAGTACCTGCTTGGCAGGGAACCAGTCCCTGGCCCCGAAAGGTTCGGACAAGGTCCAGGTTACAGGTATCTTCCAGAATGCATTGTACAGGTTGGTGATACCGGAGAAAAATCCATTCGAAGGCGTAGATCCATGGTAATAAACTATCAGGGAAAAGACCGTACTTAGAGAAAGTATTTCCGGAAACCCTATTCTCAGAATATTGCCTGTATGGTTGCTTTCGCACAACATCCCGTTAAGCAGAACGCTGTCCGCTGTCAGGTAATTGTTCATATCGAGACACACTCTGCTGAGTCCGTCTTTCACCGTACGGGCGACATATTCAGCACAACCGGCTACCCAGGTGGAGGTATCGCTTGCCTGTATGTCCAGCTTCAGATAAGTAATATCTATCCCCGATGTATCGGCGCTACCCTCAGCAATCTGGTGATCATTACCTGCTCCGTAAGTGGCAAAAGCGGAGAAAACACCTATTAATATTATTCCTGTTCTTTTTCTCATGAAAGTTTTTGCAGGAAGTTGCATAAGAAGATAAAAGTGTAAATTTATACGATTGTTTGAATAAAGCATTTATGAAACATCTGCCTTATAACAAATAACCCTATGAAAAATACTATTCACAAAA
>JAKAMP010000345.1 GCA_021812865.1 Bacteroidota bacterium
GATGGGTATGCAGACCAGTTGGGCGGACCAAAGGGCGGCCGGTATAAGAAAAAACTCTTCAAGCAGCTGCTTGCCAACCTTCAGAAGGAAACTATGCACGACCAGAAGATCTTCCTGGAACAGAACCTTGAAGAATGGCGCAAAGTGAAAAGCGAGAATGGCGGCCCGTTCGAACAAACTGACGATGTGCTGATCCTTGGTTTTAGGATCTAACCTGTATTCTTTCTCATTTCCATTGCCCCATCTTTCCATTCCTCCGGCAGGTTGCCGGAAACCTCCGGTTTTGAGAATCCTTTCCAAATTCCTTACTTTGGGTAAAGATCATGCTGCCATGAAACATGTTGTTCTTTCTTTCACTCTGTTTGCAGTTGCCTACAGTGCGAAAGCACAAACCCTTCATACAGACAGCCTCGCCGCCGGTAAAATAGAAGAAATAACCGTGGTGGCAAGCCGTATCAGCATGCCCCTGAATGCCATTCCGGGCGCTGTTGCCCTTGTGAACAGCAACGAACTCAGTGAAATGCCTCGCAGTATTGCCGTGGATGAGGCCCTGCGGCTTGTTCCGGGCGTGCGAATCGATAATCAGGCCAATGGAGAAAGAGTACACATGTCCATTCGCGGACAGGGGATCCTGTCAGAACGCGGACTACGGGGTATCCGTGTGATGATCGACGGAATCCCTGTGAATGATCCCACCGGCTTCGCTTCCGATCTTTACGATGTGGAATGGCTGGCCGTAAAGCATATCGAAGTGCTCCGAGGACCGTCTGCTTCGCTCTATGGCGGCAGTTCCAATGCCGGAGTGCTGAATATCATTACCCAGAATGGAGGAACAAAGCCTGTAAACGGAACAATAGTGGGAGCAACAGGATCAAACGGGTTCCGCAAGGTAATGGGACAGCTCGACGGCACAGTGAATCATATTGATTATCGCATCACAGCATCGGGAACTTCTGGATACGGCTACCGCGATCATTCAGCCTTCCGTGGAAACCTGCTGAACGAAAAGCTCAACTGGAAGGTAACGGAAAAGCTGCAATTGACGCAGATCCTTCAGCTCACCGGGTACATCAACCAGAATGCGGAAGGCCTGAACCTCCGTCAGCTTGATAACCCCAGGCAGGCCAACCCCGATGCCATTCCCTGCAATGAGTACCAGAAAACCCGCAGGTTGACCAACGCCATCCTCGCCGAATACCATCTCTCATCCGGTCAGTCGCTGAAACTGTCCGCATTCCTACGCCAGACTCAATATAAAGAACCCGGTTCCTCAGCCGTTCAGTACCGTTCCTTTCAAACCCCCGGCGCCAGTCTTGAATATTCCCTTGACCTGACAAAAGGCTCCATATCCAATCACTTTCTGGTCGGGCTGGATCTGCAATGGCAAACCATTGACGAACTGAAACTGCCCAACATCAAACAGCCTGGCAGAACTGAGCAAAGGGGTGAGATCAGCGAGGCAGTAACCGAAGACACCCTTCTGCTGGCCAACCAGTCAATCAGCCAGAGAAATACAGGGCTTTTCATCGTAAACAGGATGGAACTGGGAGAAAAACTCAATTTCATTGCCAGTGTGAGATATGACGACATCAGTAATCAGCTGGATGACAGGATGAACCGTCCGGTGAAGCTGTCCGGTGAAGCCAATTTCAAAAAGCTGACTGCCCAGGCCGGACTGGCATACAGCATATCCTCCCTGCTGAATATATATGCAAACTGGGGTTTGGGGTTTCTGCCTCCTGCAACCGAAGAACTGGCCAGCAATCCTGATTCCTATGGCGGCTTCAACAAAAACCTTACGGCAGCCACCTCCCGCGGAGAGGAGGCCGGACTAAGGGGCTCAGTGAACGGTGTGTTTGCATATGATATGACAGGCTTTCTTCTCCTTACCCGCAACGATTTTTACCGTTACCGCATCCTGCCTGACCGCCCGCTTGAAACCTTTTACGGCAATGCCGGCTCCAGCAAACGGTACGGTGTGGAGGCCTGGTTCCGCTTCACTCCCATAGAACCCCTGTCAATCGAGGCCGCATACACTTATTCCCACTTAATCTATACATCGCCCGACAGCATCAACGGGCTATGGCTACCCAACTCGCCGCAACATCAACTGAGTGCTGATATTGACTTTACCCCAGTGAAAGCCTTTACCTTGGGGCTTGGCGCAGACTGCCAGAGCCGATGGTATATCTTTACCGATCGTGTCCACAGCCATGTGAGCCAGGCAGGGTTCTCCCTATTCCAGGCGCATGCCGATTACCGCTTCCACCTCGGAAATAACCAGGCCGTCCTGTCCCTTGCATCAAGAAACCTGTTCAATGCCCCCTACATGGCCTTTACAGAACCTGATCCGGACGGAAATTCTTACCAGCCCGGGCCTGGACGGGAGTTTTTCTGTACCCTGAAGTTCCGCTTCTGAAAAATCAATATTTTCAGGCGGATTTTCTACTTTTGAACCGTCGATTCCCTCCGCATGCTGGGACAGGTTTTTCATTGAAAAATAACCTCTCATGAATAAATATTCCATACCCGGATATACACCTCAACAGGTAAGCTCATTCTATGAAAGCAGACGCCAGCGCCTGATGGAACTCTGTCACGATGGCCTGATTCTCATTCCCCACACCAAATCGTCATCGGAGAACTTCCTTTACCTCACGGGTTTTGATGAAGAAGACGCCGTATGCCTTCTTATTCCGGGATCTGATAAGCCTTTCCGGATGTATGTAACCCCCGATGACCCGGTGAAAAGACTCTGGACGGGCAAACATTACGGTATCGAAGGGGCGAAAAACCTGTTTGGCGCGAATGAGGCGTATCCTATATCGGAATTGTCCTCCCATTTGCTTCCGCTCAGCAAAGGGAAAAAGAAAATCTATGCCATCGCCAGGGAAGAAAACATGAAAGAGTTCATTTCAAGGCTGGCAGGCCTGAATATGGATGTACGCGATCCTTCGTCATTCATAGAGGAAATGAGGGTTTTCAAAGATGAGTTGGAGATTTCCCTGCTCAGAAAAGCCGCTGTGGCTACCTGCGAAGGATTTATCCGTTCGGCAAAAGCTACACGTCCGGATAAAATGGAATACGAAATCCAGGCCGAAATGGAGTATGTATACAAGCGCAACGGCATGGAACCCGGCTACACCTCCATTGTAGGATCCGGTACGAATGCTACGGTGCTGCATTACGAACGGAATAACTGCCGGATGCATGATGGCGACCTCCTGCTGATGGATGCGGCAGCAGCTTACAATCATTACAGCGCCGACCTCACGCGCACCATTCCGGTAAATGGCAAATTCACCCCCGAACAGAAAGTGCTTTACGAACTGGTACTCAAGGCAGAACTGGCTGCGATCAAAGAAATGGTGCCCGGCAAAAAAATCCTCGATTGCCATCATACATCATCCCGCATGCTCACCGAAGGACTGCACAGGTTGGGATTGATTACCGATCCGGACAAGTACTGGCAGAAGCGCTTCTATATTCACTACCGTGTGGATCATTATATCGGCCTGAATGTGCATGATGCCGGAACCTACGGAAGTTTCAATGCCGCCAACAGGGAGGAATACATTGTCAATCCCGAAATACGCGGACGTGTGCTTGAACCCGGCATGGCACTTACCGTCGAACCCGGTGTGTACATGAATGCCGACCGGATCAACCAGCTCAGGGAAATCTTTCCGGATGTGCCACAACAGGAAATCGACCAATTCGTGGCCCGCGTGAAGCCGGTGTATGACCGTTTTGCCGGCATCGGTATCCGCATAGAGGATGATATCCTGATCACCCCGAATGGAAACGAGAATCTCACCGCGGGAGCCCCTAAGACCATAGAAGAAATCGAAACACTGATGCAGAAGCATCAATAAAAACCGTGCTGCAGTGACTAATCCGTTCATCTTTTTCCGGAATAATTGATAACTTGGGTAACCATTTGACCCAAATCCTTCAATTATTTCCGTATGAAAAAAATGCTGACGGTTTTCTTCGCTTCATTGATCGCTCTCTCCCTGCAG
>JAKAMP010000346.1 GCA_021812865.1 Bacteroidota bacterium
TTCTTCCGATTTCACCGTACCCTCGCCATACACCTTGTCAAACAGTTCCTGGTTGATTTCTGATTTAGAAAAAGCCTTGACTTCCTTGATCTGAAAACTGAACAGGCCTTCGGTTTTGCGAACCTCTTTTTTGTCGACGCGGAGCATTCCTATACGGTCGGCATCTAGAGGAAAGGCTTTCTTCAGGTCGAAAATTACCAGGTCGTTAACCTTTTTGCCTGTGAACATTTTTTTGATTTCCTCATCCTTGACGGCGGTCATGGACAGGATAACATCTTCGGCAGAAGCGCCTTTTTCAAGCGGATTTCCGGCTTCATCAACTGCTATCAGGTTGCCTTTCAACATTTCCTCATTTTCAACTTGCTCCACTTCGGTGAACTTGCCGTAGCGGCGGGCAACATCATCCACCGACTTGTCGATCATGTCCTTGTCAACCTTGATGGTATAATATGGAATTTTAAGTTTCTTGCCGAGGTCCACAGAGAATTCAGGAGCAAGGGCAATATCGAAGGTCACATCATAATCTTCCTGGTTTTCCCAGTCGATATTTTTGTTGAGTTCATCATTTGGCATGGGTTCGCCCAGGATCTGCAGTTTCTCATTATCAATAAAGTCGCTAACGGCCTCAGCCACAGCTTTGTTGATCTCGTCTAACTTCACTGGTTTTCCATATAATTTGTTGACGAGTCCGAAAGGTACTTTGCCCGGACGGAATCCGTCGATATTAGCTTTTCTTCGGTATTCGCGAAGTGTTTTTTCCACGCGTTCCGCATAGTCTTCTTTTCCAAGATGCACCTTGAGCTGTGCATTCAGTTTGTCGATGTTTTCTCTTATTACGTTCATTATCGGTATATTTAATCCATTTCAGTTCAATGCTTTGCATCTGCTTTAAACCAGGCCAATGGTCGGTTTAAATTCAGTTTAAGCCCTATTGACAGGAATCGCGAAAGAAGGGATCATCCTATAGAAGACGATCCCTTATGCTTTCGTATTCCGGGGATAAAGGAACAAGCCGCCAGGGCAAAGATCCCTGAATCCTTTATTACAGAGGATAAAGGTATTTAACCGACAGGGCGGGATCCTTAATCCTTACTACGTGCGGATGAAGGGACTCGAACCCCCACGCCCGAAGGCACCAGATCCTAAGTCTGGCGCGTCTACCAATTCCGCCACACCCGCTTTTTACCGTGGTGCAAAGGTACTATTTTTTATCAAAATAAAAAGAAATCAGCATTTTGCTGACTGTGGATAATTCCGGAATTCAGGTGAGGCATCATGGAGGAGGCTCAAGAGAGATAACCTTTTTCGCCGAAAGGAACCGGCTGCCATTCTCCGTTGCGCAGGGTATGTAATTTCTTATATCCAAGGGAAGTCAGGATTCCGGCCATTTCTGAAAATTTACCAGTAATTTCATGTGGTTTGTGTGCATCGGAATTCATTGTGACCGGGATTTGCATATCCAGCATCTGTCTGAGAATCCAGAGAGAGGGATATGGTTCTGCAAACCCTGAACGGTACATTCCCCGCGTATTGATTTCGATAATGGATCCTGAAGCCCTGACTGTTTCCAGGGTATGGCTCACTTCCTTCCTGTACCATGGTTCATCCTCAGAGAAATAGTGGTTTCGATAATTATGCATCCTGACCTTGTCCATATGCCCGACGATCCTTGGGGGCGCCTGTATCAGCATTTTACGTAACAATTGAAAGTACCGCTGAACAAAGCTTTTTACATCATTGTGCCAGATCTCTGCCAGTCCCTTTTCAAATATTTCCGGTTTGCCGTCAATATCCCAGGGCATGCCGTTGCTGAAAAAGTCTACAAAATGAACCGATCCGATGGTATAGTCGAACGGATCGGCAGTGAATTGTTTGTCTGCAGGACTGATGATACCCGGAATATAGTCCACCTCGAGGGCGCAGAGGATGGTCATCTTGCAGTTATACAGCTGCTTAAGCCGGGTGATTTCCATGGTATACGCATCCAGTCTTTCCGTTTTCAGGCACCAGGGCAAGTTCCAGGGAACCGGGGCATGACAACTGAAACCATAGGCTTCCAGTCCCTGTGCAGCAGCTTCCCGGGCATAAGCTTCCGGAACATCCGAACCATCTGAAAAGTTGGTATGGCTGTGATAATTTGACCAGGGCATGTGTAGTAAATAAAATTCATTCAATGATAATGAACTGCAGCCAGAAATACTACAGATTTGGTTAATTTTGCCTTTCAGGAAGGATTGTCATTATCTTTCCTCCCAAATATAAATGAGCAGATAAACTTAAAAACCGAACGAATATGAGCGGTCAAAATTTCAAAATCAAAGTGGAAGACCTTAAGGACCTGGTTCCTCATATGGGCTATAGTATTGTATCGAACACCATTACCATGGATGGGCTACCGGTGGGGTATATGTACAGGGAAGAGCCTGGCAACAAGGACGACAGTGGATGGAGGTTTCTTTCGGGCACTGAAACGCAGGAATATGTTGATGACGAAGGGAACAGTAAAGTGTTCGATGTGAATACCGTTGCCAATTACGATCCGGCGATCATTCCCTACCTTAAAATGCCGTATGGCGCTGAACTGGAGAGAGTGGAGGGGAAGGATGAATTTAAGAAGATTACCGACTGACACTGGAGTAGTCAAATAAAAAACCCCGGTTTACACGCCGGGGTTTTCGTAAATAAATATCTTTCCTTTCTGCCTGCATCAGGGAAGAAACGGAAAATAATGTTTCAGGTTTTCCTTGGTGAGGCGTGTTCCATATTCCGAATCTTGGAAGGCTTCGCAGTATTTTATTTTCGATCCTTTATCCTTGCCATAAAGTTCGATGAGTTTTGCCCTGTATGGAGTGGCATCGGATTCGTGTTTCTTGGTTTTTCCCAGCCATGCGCGACGCTCGGCGTCGGTTTTCGGCACCTGATCGAGTATTCCCTGGTTAAAGGGAAGCCATTCGTACATCTGTGAGGTGTGCTGGTGGTACATATCCATTTTCTTTTCGATATCGTCGTCAATGTCGATGGCAACATCGGCTTTAAATGGTTCGGGGTGAGTGAAACCGTCTTCCATGTATAGGAACACCGGGTTCTTTTTGAGGAAAGGAACTTCGGGGAGGATAGTGGGGACAGTAACCATATAGGCAGCGTCGCATACCAGCTGTCCGGTGTACCGGTGGTCGGGATGGTAATCGTACGGCCTGGGAAAGATCACGATATCGGCATGAGCTTCGCGGATCAGTTTGATGATCTGCAGGCGGTTTTCATACGTAGGCATGAGTTGCCCGTCGTGGTTGTCGAGGACGATATATTTCGCCCCGATCACCTCGCCTGATTTGCGGGCTTCTTCGCGGCGCCTGAGAGCCAGATCGGCAGCTTTCATGGATTGATGACCGGCATCGCCGTTGGTCACCGATACCATGGTGACTTCATCTCCATGTTGAATCCATTTGTAGGCCGTGCCTCCTGCTTTTTCGGCATCATCGGGATGTGCGCCGATGATGATGATGTGCAGCTTATGGTCGGGCTGATCCTGTGCGGTTAAACTGGAGGACAAGGTGGTGAAAAATGACAGTCCCATAAGAATGAGTGCTTTTTTCATAGTGATTATGAATTGGAAGTGCATGTATGATGTTCAATGTCTGTTCAGTTCATACGGATTATTCTGCATCTGACTGCTGCAGGAATTATTTTTCTCCGGCGATGTCGTAGATTTTGAGATCGGTTGGCTTTGCGATGAGGTCCTTGGTTTTTGGCCCAAAAGCTTTGAAATAATTGCTGCCGAAATCGGCATCGATTCACCTGAGCAGTCCGACCAGCCAGACCTTATCTTTCCTCAAGCAAGTTCTGTGTCGCTACGGCATCGCGCTCGTCACCTTCAGCAGCGTCACGCACGAAAACGAAGTGATTCTGTCACTCGTCAGAGCACTCGGGCGGCCGCACATCCATGACGGCAGAGGCCGTGAAATCTGGGACGTGAAAGTCGGTGGAACCGACGGTATGGAAAAGCTGGCAATC
>JAKAMP010000347.1 GCA_021812865.1 Bacteroidota bacterium
ACGGCGATGCACACCTGAAGGCCGGCATTGTAGGTACATCCGAGACCATCCCTCTGATTGAGGGTGAGC
This sequence comes from Bacteroidota bacterium, assembly GCA_021812865.1. GTDB lineage: Bacteria > Bacteroidota > Bacteroidia > Bacteroidales > JAAYUG01 > JAKAMP01. The sequence goes on from JAKAMP010000347.1 coordinate 70, forward strand.
TTGCCCTTTCCACCTGGCAGAATATCTTTTTCTGTGAGTTCGATGGCCCCAGAAACAACAGGCATGTGGTAGTGACGGTGATTTCCGGATGAAGGGTCAGGAAATGTGTTTTTCCCGGTGAAAGATGGATCTGTTGGGTTATCCGGGAAAAGGAAAGCCATACCTCCCATGAGATATGGGGAATATGGCTTTTTAATTTTCAGTAAAACCGGGTGTGCTATTGCATGAATTTCGTCATGGCGGCCAGCTGTTCGCCTATACCAATGGTATACCCTTCGCTGAAGAAGATGACGTTGCCTTTGTTGTCGCAGGCAATCACCACGGGGAAATCGTTCCGCAGCTCGTGTTTCTTCATCTTTTCAATTTCGGCGATGAATTGGTTGCCCGAATCCACCAGGGTGACGCACTGTTTGGGCAGGTTCACATAGTTTGCCGGCAGTTCGGAATTTTTACTTTCTTCAGGGAAAAGGAATACCACGCTGCCTCCCCAGGCGCTGAGTTTGTCGGAGAATGCCGGCAGGTCATTCAGGATATGCTTGCTGGGTTCCTTCCCGAGATCGAGCCAGATGAATATGGCGCCTTTGTCCTGTACCAGGTTTTTCACCTCTATGGATTTCCCTTCTTTCGCGTTTTCGAGAGAAAGGGTATTCATTCCTATGTTGCCGATCTTTTCAGGCTTTGACTGCAGGGTCCTGACTTTAACGGGCACGGTAACGGTCTGTCCCGGCTTCACCTCAAAGAAAGTGAGTGAGGCCAGCACCGATCCGCCTGCAATTCGGTTCCCGGTAACCAGGAGGTATTCGCCGGCATCGGTCTCCACCTTGTCCTTGAACTCATTCACCCCTTCACCTTCCTGCAGTTCAAGCGTGTTAAAAACACCATGCTCGAGTTTGGCCACAGTGAAGTTGAGGTAGTACTTCGGATCCATATCGGGTGTGGCATTGGTGAAGTGAAGATAACCTTTGGAAGTCTTCTCTTCCTGTTTCTTTTCGAAATACACATCGTTCCAGTCCTTATTGGCAAAGTACTGCGGAACACCGTTGATGGGATTGAGCCTTGCAGGAATGCCCAGGCTTCTGCAAAGGGCCACAAAGAAGATATTGCGTGAGCGGGTGTCGGAAACCTTTAGCTCAAATATACCACGGGGAGTGATGGCGCAGCGCGAAAGCTGGTTGGCCTCATTGTCGATGCGGATGCTGTCTTTGATCCATTGGGTGATCAACGAAATGTCCTTCTGTGCCTTGTCACGGAATGTATCGTTGAAATGGGCCTGCAGCAGGACTCTCCAGGGGCGGAGCAGCTCGATTTCGATGCGGGGGGAAAGTACATATTCGGTATAGAACGACTGGCTGAGACCTTTCTCTTCGGGATTCTGCACAAACCCGTGTTCAAAGTGGTCGTTCAGCACGGAAGCTTTGGTATCGCGGAGATCCTTGGACGAGAGAGATTCAAGGAAACCGAGCATCCAGGCCTTATGTTCACCGTTATTGGTCTCCAGAAATGATTCAATTTCTTTCCAGTTGCCATACGACTTTCTGATGATCGTTTCTACGGAATCGGCATCCAGTGCGAGTGTAGTAGCCAGCTGGGCAGACCATGCAGAATCTTTGAATGTGGCGATATAGGAATTCCTTATGGAGTCTTCCTGTTTCAGGCGCAACTGGTTGGCTTTTTGTCCGGCTTCAGACACAGGCCTGGCAGGAGGCTGAACGGGTGGCACCAGGTCGTACTGGAGGGAATATGACACGGGGTGGTCTTCGGTGATCTGGATATGCACGGTATCAATATTCGCTACGGTGATTTTCTGGAATCCATAGGCATTATCCTTGCTGGCCCAGAGGAGCAGGTCGCCCAGACCGGTGGTGAAATGCGTGAATCCGAGGCTGTCGGTCTTGCTGCTGGCCAGGGGGAAGAATTCGCAGTAGTTGTATAGCCTATATTCCACCTTGGCATCGCGTACCGGCTGGTTGTCCTTATTGGTTACCTGTATATTGAAAGTTTTGCAGGGCGCGTAATTGCAAATGAGGTTGAGTTCAGCGAAATGCGGATCGGATATGACCACGGTTTCGTCGCCACGGTAAGCGCCGAATGCACGGGTATGAACCAGCATGGTGCGGCGTGAAGGTTCTGCAAACCAGCCCATGTTCAGGTCGGCATCGGGTTCGCAGGCGCCGAGGAAGTACCATTTCCCGTCGATCCATACTTCCACCCAGGCGTGGTTATCGTCGGTATGCGCCCAGCGAGGCGTGTAGACCTGGCGTGAGGGAATGCCCACGGTGCGCATGGCTTCCACGGTGAAGGTCGATTCTTCCCCGCAGCGGCCCCAGGAGGTTTTGATGGTGCTCAGGGGCGAACTCGTGCGTGCATCGGATCCCCGGTAATTTACCTTTTCGTGGCACCAATGGTTCACCTCGAGTGCAGCATCCTTCATGGACATGCCCTTCACCCTCTGGCTGAGCTCACCGTACATGGCCGTACGGAAGGTATCGAGGTTTTCGTTGTTCACCCGGATAGGCAGGACAAAATGCAGGTACACCTCCTCAGGGATCTGCTTCACCCAGGGCATTTCTTTCCTGGCCTTCAGGGTTGCCTTCACTTCGCCGAGGTAATAATTCCCGCTATAGTCGGCCAGGTCGCTCAGGGGTATATAGGCATAAAGGTATTCGAGCGCCTGCTTCTCATCGTTGGTGAGCTTCTGATTGAAAATATCGAAAAGCTGAGTATTTCTGTTTTTTGCCAACTCCTTTTGTTTGGCTAACATAGAGGATACATCGGCAAGGGTAGCAGGATTGTTGATTAGGGGCTTCCTGCCACAGGAAACCATCATCAGCGTTGCGCCCAGGAGCAGAACGGCAATTTTTTTCGTATGCATACACCTGTTGTTTTGAAATAAATTAACTACAATTGATTTTTAATAATTAACAAACTACACACCTGTGATTTGGAACCTTGCTGATCATGCGTGAAGTAGCAGGAAAATCAGGGGTGAAAGTAGAAAAAATTATCCATCCGCCCAAGAAGTCGCAGGCTGTTTGACATTCAGGGAATGTGGATCGCATTACTTGACTCCGACCCATGACCCTTTATCCGGTATGATTCAATCGGTTTGCTCCCCAAGCGAATGAACAAAATTGGGTATCAGACCGATAGGATTCTTTTGTTTTAACGTATATTTAACGAATGGAACAATCTGTGGGTATTGGTTTTTTTCTACCTTGCAGGTAATCCGGTTCGTTTCCGATATTCTAATTTTGCTGTTCATGAAATGTGCCTGCCATTTCAGCCTTCAGAGGCTGATGACAAGTATGGGATTGATTGTGTGTGCCGTTCCGCTGCTGTTTTCCCAACAGGAGGAAACCAACTGGACCCATTTCCGCGGATCAAAGCTGGACGGGGTTTCACACAATACCGGGCTTCCGCTGAATTGGAATGACTCTATCAATGTGAAGTGGAAAGGGCCTGTTCATGGGAAAGGGTATTCATCCCCGGTGGTTAACCATGGTAAAATATGGCTTACAACGGCAAATACCAATGGTAAGAAGCTATATGCCCTATGCTATGACCTGAGCAGTGGCAGGTTGATTCATGACATACTGGTTTTTGAGCGTGACAGCGCACTCAGTATACATGCCCTGAATTCCTATGCCACACCTACTCCGGCAGTCGCTGATGATGCTGTGTATATTCATTTTGGCTCCATGGGTACGGCTTGTTTGGATGCGATAACAGGTGAGGTGAAATGGAAACGAACCGACCTGGTTTGCGACCACGTGCAGGGCCCGGCTTCATGTCCGTTCATCTATAAGAACCTCCTGATTCTGCATTATGAGGGCGTGGACATCCAATACATCATAGCTCTCAACAGGGAAACCGGACAAACAGTATGGAAAACCATCCGCCCGCAGGAATATTACACAAGCGTGGATCCAATTGCCCGG
>JAKAMP010000348.1 GCA_021812865.1 Bacteroidota bacterium
TCTGAAGCAGAAACTGCACAAGTTCGACCAGAGCCTGACCCATGCCAGGAAAGATAATTTCAGTATCTTGGGCAAGCTTGATGAACTCCGACATGCTACGGTAGAAAACATTGTGAGCATCTCGGGAAGAATCGATTCAAGCATATCCACTCTTTCCAGAAAACATAAGGAAGCGGTAAAGAAAATACCTGTTCTTCGCGAAAAGACTGAAAACAGTTCGTCGAACATTGGTAAGATCATAACTCATCTTCAATACCACGATATCATTAGGCAAAAGATCGAGCACATCCAGAGCACTCAGCAGGAAATCCTTATAGAACTTCAATCGCTGGAAGAAGGGGAAAATGAAAAAACCAACCTGCATAGCCAAGCCAAGGTTTTCATGAAAATAAGGGATATCGCGGGCCTGCAAGCTGCCCAGTTGCTTCATGCCAACAAGCAATACCAGGTAGCCATAGAAAACATCACCAACCAGTTTATGGAAATTGGCGATAACATGGCCACGATCTCTGCCCTGTGCCAGGAACTTTCGACCTACCATGAAGGTAACCGTAGTACAGTGCTCGATGAAGTTCTGAGAAACCTGGAGGATGCCAATGGTTTCCCTGCCAGTTTTGCCAGGGGAAGCGCCAATTTTGAACATCACCTGTCGGTATTCCGTGAAGATTTTGATAAGCTGCTGGGGCAGTTTCACGAAATCGAAGAAATGGATTCGAATCTGCATAGCCTTGCCGCTAAAACGCTGGAAGATTTCAAGACGGGATCAAAGGAGGAAGAAAAAACACTCGATCAGACCCAAAGCTTGCTGAATGATATCAAAGCCTCAATGAAACAGGCTGCCGGAATGATCGAAAGTTGCCGTGTGTCCAACCTGGAACTCCAGCAGCAGATGCAGCTTCTTTCGAATGGAAATGAATTTTCACGGCGCATCAACGAAATCAGTCACAACCTGCCTTTCATGTTGGAAATTCTGAAGAAGGACAACGAACACCTGCACCTTTTGCTTTCAGAGACCACCGCGATGAGCGATAAAATTGTCGGAAATATTAAAACATCCATTCAAAACGTTAAATATTACGATTATTTCGAAAAAATGATCGACGAGATCATCAATGAGCTGAATACCATCAATATAAGGTTGAATGCCGGAAATCAGACAGATGACATGTCGAAGGAAAATAACCTGAAACTGCTGAAGGAACGTTATACCATGCAAAGCGAACATGACATTCATGACCATATCGCGTCTTCCGAAAAAGGGAATCTTAGTATGCTGGAACAGAAAGATCTCATTCAGCCAAATCAGGTGGATGAAAACGATGATAATCTTGAATTATTCTAATGCCTTTTCCATATGAAGGATCTAATCATAAAAGTCAAGCAAAAAGGAAAGAAGGATGACCTCACAGCCGAAATGACCGTTGAAGGTGATCTTACGATCTCCCAATGTGACAAGTTCAGAGACAAGATAATGGAGGTGATAGAAAGTCATCCCAAAATTGAAATCCGGCTTCAGAACGTGGAAAACATTGACCTGAGCATACTTCAGATCATTGCCTCCGTAAAGCACACGCTTGGACCCGACAAGTTCAAACTGGTGGTAAATTTGCAGGATGACTTGAAAAAGCTCATTTCCAATACCGGATTTACTGAAATGCTTTATAATTAAATCTTATAAAAACCAAAAACCATATGGCCAAAACTATTCTTATTGTCGATGATTCTGAAAGTATTCGCGAAGTAGTCAGTTTTACACTTGAAAATGAAGGGTATAAAGTACTTATCGGGGTTGATGGCAAAGATGCGCTCAGATTTCTTGACGGCTCTGACATCGACCTGGTTATCACCGACTTGCACATGCCTGAAATGGATGGCATTTCTCTGATCAAGGAGATCAGAAAGATGGAGAAGTACCAGCGGGTGCCGATTTTGTTCCTCACCACCGAATCGCAGGCTGCCAAAAAAATGGAAGCCAAGGAAGCCGGTGCTACCGGCTGGATCATCAAGCCATTTGTCCCTGCAAAACTATTGGAAGCTATTAACAAAGTCATACGGTAATGGATAATTTCAGAAAGAAATTCTTAGAGGAGGCCGTTGAGCACATCAATGATCTTGAAAAAGCTCTCCTGGAACTGGAATTAGACCCTGAGAACAAGGAAATCATTGAACGAGTGTTCCGTGCCATGCATTCGCTCAAAGGCGGCGGCGCCATGTTTGGTTTTGACAAGGTTTCGGAGTTTACCCATAACCTCGAAACATTGTACGATTATGTAAGAACCGACAGAATGAATGTTGACAAGGCCCTTCTCAATATCACCCTTGCCTCGGTTGATCATCTTTCGCAACTACTCAATGAGGAGAATGAAGACGCAGAGTCCCTTAAGAAAGACCATGATTACCTATCGAAAGAAATCGAGGGTATGGTCAGAAGCGTTGAAGCACCGGTAAAAACGAAGGAAGCAGTCCCCTCCCCTGCCCGGATCAGGAAAGAAGCTTCAGCCGACAGCAAGACCTATTTTATACATTTCATGCCCAACCAGGGAATTTTCAACAATGGCACCAACCCGTTATACCTGATAGATGAAATTGCTGCGCTTGGAGACCATTTCGTATTTCCCCGTATCGGGAAGATCCCACCTCTGGCAGAACTGAAGCCTTCGCTGTGCTATACATACTGGGACATGATAGTTTCCACCACCCAGGATGTAAATGCCATCAACGATATTTTTATTTTCGTAGAAGACGAATGCAATCTTGAAATCACTCAAATTGCCGATTTCAATGTTTTGCATGAAGATAAGTTCATTGAGCGCATGCAACAGGCCAAGGCCACCCAGGAAACTCTGGAACCTGCCATGCTGAAAGAGATCATTGCAGAAGTAAAGGCAGCCATTGAGAAGCGGGAGAAAAAACCGGTCGATAAAACCACCATTACCACCAAGGAGAGCGCCATATCGAGCATCCGGGTTTCATCGGACAAGCTCGACCTCCTGATGAACCTGGTGAGTGAACTGGTCACCACCCAGGCAAGGTTGAGTCTGTATGCAGAAACCGACACTCGGCCGGAACTGGCTGGCATTTCCGAAAATGTTCAGAAACTCACTCGTCAGTTAAGAGATATAGCCTTCAGCATTGTGCTGATCCCCATAGACAATATGCTGACAAGGTTCCAGAGACTGGTAAGGGATCTCTGCAATGACCTGAAGAAAGATGTAGTTTTTCACATTGAAGGAGCCGAAACCGAGCTTGATAAGACCATCATTGAGAACCTCACGGACCCGATCATGCATATCCTAAGAAACAGCATGGATCACGGAATCGAAGAGGCCGATATACGCGAAAAGCTGGGCAAGGCTAAGCAGGGAAAAATCTCACTCAAAGCCTTTTATTCTGGTGCCAATGTGCATATTCAAATTTCAGATGACGGAGCCGGTATTGATCCCGAATTTATTAAGTCAAAAGCCATCAGCAAGGGCATTATTTCACCCGATGCCACATTGAGCAAAAAGGAAATTCTTGACCTAATCTTTATCCCCGGGTTTTCCACTGCGACCAAGATTACCGATATATCAGGAAGAGGCGTGGGTATGGATGTGGTCCGGAGAAAGATATCGGAAATCCGCGGCGAAGTGGATGTGGAATCAGAAGTGAACGAAGGAACCACGCTGACTATCAAGCTGCCACTTACCCTTTCAATCATCGACGGCCTGCTGGTTAAGATCGCCAGCACCTTCTATGTAATTCCGCTTATTGTAGTGGATAAGATATACGCCATCGAACACAGCCGGCTGATGAAGGCATTCAACAACATTGTCGTGCTCGACGGGGAACAGGTTCCTTTCTTCAACCTGCGCCAGGAATTTGATGATGCAGAGAATCCCGCTCCCTTGGAAGAAATTGTGGTAGTTCACTTCGAAGATAAACGCGTGGGATTATCGGTTGACAGTGTAATAGGCGAATACCAGGCTGTACTGAAACCCCTTGGCAAGCACTACAAAAAGCAG
>JAKAMP010000349.1 GCA_021812865.1 Bacteroidota bacterium
GCCATCCCACTCGTACTGTCGGTTGCTGGGATCCTCCTTCCATTTTCCATCTACGATGAATTTGTAGTCATATTTCCCGGGCAGTAGCCTGAGGTTTGATATCCAGCCAGAATCAACCGGAATCATTGCATCTTTCTGCGTGCTCCAGTTGTTAAAGTTGCCTGAGATATAGACTTTTGAAGCATTCTTATAACCTGGAAGAAAGAACCGGGCTGTCCCGTTTTTATAGCTGAAGCCTCCGGGACGATTGAAATCATTGAAACCGAATTTTACTGAAACCGGCCTGCCGCCTGCCTCAATATCGAGCCAGTTGTCATCGAGCATGAAAATGTCATTGGCATTTATCTGGGAGATGGAAACATTGCCGAGGGGTTTGGAAAGCTGGATTTGCCCCGGTTTTGTTTTCACGGCCGTCCAGTGCTCGTTGCCAACGGTAATATCTGTTTCTCCCCTGTAAGCCTTTTCCACCAGCAGGCTGTCCAGGTCAAACCTTTTGGCTACATCGTATCTTTGCCTGGCATTCCATTTCTGATCGAAGGTAAAAACCATCCGTCCGCCGGCAATGGTAAACACCTTTTCGAAACTGACCTGGGCAAAAAGGCCTGTCTGCAGGATCAGCAACAGGAAATACATCAGGTATAGTCCTTTCCTTTTCATAGTTCACCGGCCTTATAAAAACGAATACCTATTTCCTTTTTCACAAAATTAAAACAAAATACCCCCCTGGACAAAAAGCTGTACCCCAACATTCCTTCCATTTTAGCGCCATAGGCTGCTTCGAGGGCATCAAGGTTGGCAAGGATGGCTTCCATCCCTGTCAATACCCTGTCGCCCAGCACAAAATCATTCATGATGCCGAACAGGACTTCATTGGTATTGCTGCCTGCTCCCTTCAGACTTGAACGCCGCGTAAGCGAAAGGGTTTGGATTACCTCTTTGGACAAGTGATTATCGATCACATTGGTCTCTGCCCCTGTGTCAAGGCAGAACCTTATGCTTTTATGCCCAATCGTGCCTTTCATAAAGAGGATATTGCCTATGAAATCGACCTTTTGGGTATATTCTGCCGGGAAAGACGATTTTTTGCCCCCTAACCGGTTACCAACTTTATCAATTCGGTATAACTGGAGAAGGTTTTGCTGAGGGTCGAACACGATTTCGAAGTCCTTCAGCAATTGAAAACCTATCAGGCCCAGAATTTTCATCCCCTTGCGGTTTTCGATATGGCCAAGATTTGTCATTCCGGCTGCGAGGGAAGTATAATGGAGGTCTGCAATATCGAGTCGATCGACAGTTATTTTATCTACCTTGCTTACGGCGCCGGTTATCCCGGAAGAATTATCGCTGCCTCCGGTCACATGATCGCGAAAGTAAGTTCGGTTCAGCACCAGTCCGGATGCCCCCGTATCAAAAACAAAAAAGCCTGTCTCCCCATCGGCTTTTCCTTCGATAAGGAAGAGCCTTCCGGCCTGTCTGAGCGGGATGATAATTGAATCGGCTACTATTCCCTGCATTGACACGTGCCCGTTAAACGCACTGCCAGCCGAGGCATGGTGAACGATATGAGCTGCTACATGCCCGGGCAGATCCCCTTCCTTCCCTCCTGAAGCCAGGGATGTATTCAGAAATGCCAGCAGGAATAATACGGCTGTGAAACATTTTATGGAGGCGGAAACCCTCAACATGAGCTAAGACAAAAGAGTACTGAAATATCTACCAAATTTGGGAAAAATGAACAAATACGCCGCATAAATACTGAGGTATAATGGCAAATTTCTGGCATAACCTACTGGTAGCGGTAATCAACGGGTATAATGATGAGGCTTTCAGCTCCTGCAGGATGGCCTTGTTCATCTGCAAGGTATTCAAACGACATGGAAGCCTTTTCTGCATTAATGCGATTTAGCAAAGCAAAGAACTCCCTGAGAATGCCCAGTCCCTTTCCTGAACCCGATTCGGGCATAACGGAATCAGTCCCCTTCCCTATTCCGTTATCTCTCACAGAAATAACTACCTTATCGTTCTGCCTTTCAATGCGGATGTTGATCGTACCTCCTTCCGGCTTGGGCCGCAGGCCATGCTTGATGGCATTTTCAACCAGGTTCTGCAGACACATGCGAGGAATTCTGAATTCCGGAGGCACTTCGGGAGTGACTGTAACGGACCAGTCCAAACGTTCCTTCATCAGCGCCTTCTGCAGTTCCAGGTAGGCTGAAGTGAACTCCAGTTCTTCCCTGAGGGTAATGACGAGCATACCCGATTTCACCAGGGAGTTCCTGATATAGCTGGTAAGACGGGTAAACGAGCGGTGAATCTCGTTTTCGTCATGTTTGAGAAGAATATAACTTACATTGTTCAGCAGGTTAAAGGTGAGGTGCGGATCGAGCTGGCTGGCCAGCGATGAAAGCTGAAGCTGCAGCATGCTTTTTTCGGCCGACATCCTTTCCCTTACCTGGTTCTCCCATACATGCCTCAAATGATTGAACAAGGCAAGCAATGCAGCATATATGAGTATATAAATCACAAATCTCCAGTAATACCAAGGATTATGCGTGCAGGTTATCATCGACTCGAAGTGAGTATTCGTGAGGCTGAATTTAATATGTCTTCTGTCCTTTTCAAGTATAGTGAGAAAAAAAGGCTGATCAATACTGATTGCTCCAACTGGTATTCTCAAAATAATATTCAAATTCTCACTGGTAATGATCCATTCCTTTTTCTTAGGGGCATAAAACAAGTACTCCTGCACACTATCCTCATCGAATAAAACTGTGTTTTTAAAATAATAATTAGGGTCTATTTTAGCCAAATATTTCATATGCAAGGCAGTATCTAGCGAATAATAATTGCCCTGTTCGTCAAAACATACCCATGGAAACTTCGGTTCATATCTAAGGGAGAAGTTATCAGACATCATGGGTGCAATATATACAGGATATTGTGCTGAATCCAGTATTGTTCCCTCTTGGTTATACTTTGCCAAAACTAACATGGATTGGCTTTTGCTTTCATAATAGATCATTTCAAAAAACCGGCCTTCTCCTGGAAGAGGAACAGCTATGTTGACAGAATAAATAGGAAACAATTTTACCGGTGAAAAAAGAAACCTTAAGTTGCCATCCATTGCCATAAGCCATGTGAAGCGGTCGTTATATAGCAGGGAATCCTCATGAACATTGGCAGATGATCCTGTATTGATTAATAGATCCTTTGACCCATTCTTTGAAAGTTCGCCAAATGCAAAACCAGTAATCCTCGTATAGCCCAGATTTGACCTAGTTACTTTCCGGGAAACGAAATCTACTTTGTACATGTCCCTGGGCTGAATGGCATAAGCTCCATATAAGGAAAAATACAGTTCAGGCACGCCATCTTGATTGCTGTCGTAAAACTGCGGTTGGTTTACTTCATACCAGGTAGAATTGAATTTTCTGTGCAAGCGGTCAATAAACAGATCCTGAAAATGAAAACCTGGTTCATAATATGCATTTATACAGCAAAGGAACAAGCTGTCATTTCTTTCATAGAATACAAAGACCTCCTCATTTCCATCTCCGGTTATATCGCCATAGGTTATAAAATCAGGGTAATCATGAAATTTACCATTAATATTCCATTGATCAATACTTCTATCTTTTGATGTAATGGCTATAAAAGAGAAAGCGTCTTTGGTAACCAAATAGATTTTTTCGAGAACCCCGTCATGGTTAAGGTCATGATAATCCTGCCAGGCGCCAGGCCGGTTTATCAGGTTATCCACCTGTATCACGTATTTTGATTTCCCGAAGGGGATCAGCCAAACCAGCAGCAGGGTGAAGAGCAGGGCAAGAAACCAGGGTTTCAGCAAGTAGCCGGCCAGACGTCTGGGCATACAGGGACTTTTTTCTAAAGTAGAAAAAAAGATTCAGACTAAAAAGATTTTCTCTAGCCTTTCTGAACAGACACCCTCTGCCGGCCGCATTTTTCGACCCCTTGGTTTAAAATATGACTTGGCAGATCGGAA
>JAKAMP010000350.1 GCA_021812865.1 Bacteroidota bacterium
TTCCGATCTGAGGTCAACTGCCATTCATGGCATTACCAACGAAGATGTGAAAGATTCACCAACCTTTGCCGAAGTGGCAAAAAACCTGGTGAAGGAGCTGGAGGGCTGCGACCTGGCAGGATATAACCTGCATAAATTCGACCTGCCTCTCCTCGTGGAAGAGTTCCTGCGCGCAGGGGTTGACTTTGATCCAAAAAAACGTAAGATCATCGATGTGCAGGTGATCTTTCACAAAATGGAACAACGTACCCTTTCGGCCGCATTTCGTTTTTACTGCAATAAAAAGCTGGAAAATGCCCACAGCGCCGAAGCCGATACCATAGCAACCTACGAGGTACTGCAATCCCAGCTCGATATGTACAAAGAAGCTGAATTTGTTGATCCCTCAGGCAATGTTTCCAAACCTATGGTGAACGACATCGAAGCCCTCGCCCGTTTTTCGGCACATACCAGCAATGCAGATTATGCCGGACGCATCATTATTGACGAAAAAGGAATTGAACGCTTCAACTTCGGCAAATACAAAGGTTTGGCAGTAGAAGAAGTGCTGGAGAAAGACCCTGCTTATTATGGATGGATGATGAATGGCGACTTTCCCTTGTATACCAAAAAAGTGCTCACCAGCATCAAACTGAGGAAATTCGGAAAGTAGGCAGGCATATTTTGCTCCTGTCGCCCTGGCAGGACTTCGGGTAAAGGTTTAGCTTTAATTTTTCCGAATATATTTTTGTTAACCTTCCATAAAAAGCGATCTGCATGAAAATCATCTGCATTGGTAGAAATTACACCGAACATGCCAGGGAACTGAACAATCCCCTTCCTGCCGAGCCTGTATTCTTTATGAAGCCTGACACATCGATTCTGAAAAACAACAAGCCGTTCTTTCTTCCCGATTTTTCAAATGAAATTCACCATGAGGTAGAACTGGTTATCAAAATCTGTAAGGTGGGAAAAAGCATTGCCGAGAAATTCGCGCACCGGTATTACGATGAGATTGGCATTGGAATCGACTTCACGGCACGTGACCTGCAGGCAAAAGCCAAAGAGAAAGGCCTCCCCTGGGAAATTGCCAAAGGTTTCGAAGGATCCGCACCGCTGGGAAAATTTCTGTCAAAAAAATCATTCGCCAGCCTGCAAAGCATTCATTTTCATCTCGATATAAACGAAAAAACCGTGCAGACCGGCACTTCCGCCGACATGATCTTCAGCTTTGACCGCATTGTTTCTTATGTATCGCAATTTTTTCCTTTGAAAACCGGTGATCTTATCTATACCGGCACACCTGCCGGAGTCGGTCCCGTTCATACCGGCGACTACCTGAAAGCCTACATTGAAGACCAGTGCCTGCTCGAATGTAAAATAAAATGACCGCTCTCCTATAAACCGGAATTCATCTCGTTTTCCCTGTGCAAGTAGGCATGGTCATTCCTGAAAAGTTAATAAAATTTAACACTTGTTGATAACTGTCTTTTTTTGAAGGATTTCGTAAGCAATAATACCTTATCTATGCATATCAAAATCATGATATCATGGATAGGGTCAGTTCCAATCTCATTTTGCTGGTTGACGATTCATCGGTTAACAATTCTCTTATGGAAACCGTTCTGTCGGATGTCGGGTACTCAACCATCGTGGCTACCAACGGCCATGAGGCTCTCAGCCTGCTCAACAACCGGCGGCCTGACCTGATCATCCTCGACATCATGATGCCGGGTATGGATGGGTATGAATTACTGGAGTCGCTCAAAAAGCGCGATTCCTCTGGAGATATCCCTGTAATCATGCTGACTGCCAGGAACAATATGAAGGACAAAGAAAAAGCCATTTCTATGGGAGCCACCGATTACCTCATCAAGCCTATCGATATTGAAGACACCATAAATCGCGTGCAAAGGGCATTGCGGAATTAATAACCTTTGCAGAAGCAAATCCATAAAAAATACAAGAAGCCCCGGGATCACCGGGGCTTCTTGTTTCCTAAGTATCCGGATCAAAATTGATTGATTATATGATTCGGATCAATTGTTTCTTCAGCCTTCATTTCAGTTTTTTTACTGCTTCCCTGAACTGATTTAACGCCTTTACCAGCTTTTCATCGGAGGTGGCATAGGAAATACGGATACATTTGTCATTTCCGAATGCACTGCCGGGAACGGTAGCAATGAATGCCTCGCTGAGCAGGAAAAGGGAGAAATCATTGGAGTTTTTGATTGTGGTTTTGCCATCCGACTTTCCGAAATAGGAACTGATATCGGGGAATATATAAAATGCGCCTTCCGGAATGCTGAGTTTCACTCCAGGAATCTGCTTCACCATATTAACAACAAGATCCCGGCGGCGGTGAAATGCCTTTTTCATTTCCTCCACCACAGAAGGATCACTGTCGAGCGCGGCAATGGAAGCCCGTTGGGCAATGGATGAAGCGCCGGTGGTGAACTGCGACTGAAGGTTATTGCATGCTTTGGTCAGCCAGAGTGGTGCACCCATGTAACCAATTCTCCATCCCGTCATGGCATATGCCTTGGAAACGCCGTTCACGGTAATTACGCGGTCTTTCAGATATTCAAAACTGGCCATGCTCACGTGTTTCCCAACAAAATTGATGTGTTCGTATATTTCATCTGCAATAATGAACACGTTTTCGTGCTTTTTCAGCACCTCGGCCAGGGCTTTCATTTCATCATAGCTGTAAACGCTTCCCGTAGGGTTGGAAGGTGAGCACAGGATCAGCGCTTTGGTTTTGGGTGTAATAGCCTTTTCCAGCTGAGCCGCCGTCATCTTGAAATCGTTTTCGATAGTAGTATCCACTATCACGTTGGTTCCGTCGGCCAACTTCACGAGATCGGCATACGAAACCCAGTACGGTGCAGGAACAATCACCTCATCCCCTGCATCAACCAGCGCCATGATGGTGTTGGCAATGCAATGTTTGGCGCCATTCGATACAACGATTTCTTCAGGCTTGTAATCGAGGTTATTTTCCCGCTTGAACTTACGGACAATGGCCTGCCTGAGTTCCGGGTACCCGGGAACGGGCGTGTAGAACGAATAATTTTCGTCAATGGCCTTCTTGCCGGCAGCTTTCACATGATCGGGAGTGTTGAAATCGGGCTCACCCACACTTAGGTTGATGATGTCGATGCCCTGTGCCTGCAGGTCTTTCGTTTTCTGATTCATCGCAACAGTGGCAGAAGGACTGAGGGTTGCCAGTCGTCTCGAAAGTTTTTCCATGGTCTTAAATTTTTATCGGACTAAAAATACTGCATTCAACCCATTAAAACAAAACTGCATCTTCAGAATTTATAAATATTTAACCAACATGCATAATTATAACATTTCATCAACCGCCTATCCGGAATTAAAATACAGTAGAGAAAAGGTCAGACGGTGATCAGACGATGGTATAGGTCTTCACTATTAAAAAATTAAGTCAATAGCCAATTGCAATTTTTATAACTAAGTAAATTAGGCTAATTTCGCTGTAAACAAAATGCGCATGAACGAATTCCTCGAAATCCTGAAATATGTACTTCCATCGGTAGTGGTATTCCTTACCAGCTGGCTTATGTTGGCGAGCTTTTACCAGCGCGACAAGGAAAGGCACCGCATGGAACTGGCCACTAAAAA
The DNA here is from genome assembly GCA_021812865.1 of Bacteroidota bacterium. Classification (GTDB taxonomy): domain Bacteria; phylum Bacteroidota; class Bacteroidia; order Bacteroidales; family JAAYUG01; genus JAKAMP01. The sequence goes on from JAKAMP010000350.1 coordinate 3,628, forward strand.
CCAGAAGCTGATTACCCCCATCCGCCTGCAGGCTTACGAGCGCATCGTGCTCTTTCTCGAGCGCATAAACCCAGAATCGCTCATCATGCGCGTAAACCGTGCGGGCATGACTTCACGCCAACTGCAAAATGAAATGATCTCACAGGTCCGTTCGGAGTTCGAGCACAATCTTTCGCAACAGGTTTACATGTCGTCTGATGCCTGGGAACTGGTCAAATCGGCCCGTTCAAACCTCATCAAAATCATCAATTCCTGCGCACAGAAGGTCGATCCCGAGTCGCCGTCGATCAACCTCAGCAAAAGCATCCTCGAATTCATGATCGAGATGGAAAAATCGCCCATCACCGTAGCCATTGAATACATAAAAAAAGAA
>JAKAMP010000351.1 GCA_021812865.1 Bacteroidota bacterium
GCATTTTTTCTCTTCTTTCCTCCATGTTTTCCAGAGTGAAAGGAATAGAAAGCAACCGCTTCAGGCTTTCCAGCATGTTTTCCGGACTTTCAGCCACTTCACACATGCCCTCCAGTCCTGTATTCTGAACCATGCCCTTATTAGTCAATACATGTCTTCCCCTGAAGAGCACATGAACCAGTTTTAGTTTGATCCCCGATACTATAGAAGTGGGTAAGAGGTGCACCTGTGCATTGGCAATCAGTGTATCCATTTCCTCCCTGCCAGGATTGGCTATGATTTTAAGGTTCGTTAGTTTTGCAGCTGCAGCATATACTTCTTTAGGTGGCTCCTTACCCGCGATGATGCAATCGGATTTCGTCTTAGAAAAAACATCCCGGATAAGTTGCAGTGCCGTGAGTGAATTTTCTTTTACTGAAAGGTCTCCGTGGTAAAGAACATAATTGCCCATGCCCGGGGTGCACTGCAGTTCGTCTTCTCCATGGAATGGTCCGATCAATGATGTTCCCCGGTAATTCCGTGAAAAATAGGAGTGATCGGAAGGAGAAATGGCAAGAATGTGCATTGCTTTATCAAGTACTTTTTCATAACTCCTCAGCTTAATGCTTTCTGTATAAAAATAAACTTTCTTCCAGGCGGTTTTTTGCTGTTGTCCAAGCTGACTATAGTATTCGTGTTCAATATTGTGGCAGCGAACCAGGCAGTCTCGGTTTTTTATCAGGTCATGGTAGAGGGGATAGGTGGTGTGCAGGCCTTCAAAAAGCACAGGGTGGTTATCTTTCAAAAGATTCAGTATCAGTTCCTGGGAATTTCTGGTTGCTACAATATAGGGCAGGCGATGGAAAAAATATTCCGGACCGGAAGGGCGCGGATAATAATGAACGAGCTCGCAAAGTTCTTTAAGTTCAGCAGAGCTTGGCCGACCATAATGGTATGCATGCAGGATGACCTTAACACCCAGCTTGTTGAGCCAACGTAATTTATGGAAAATGTCAATGGCTCCACCGTAGTCGGGCGGCCAGGGCACATTCAGTGCAACCATATGAATGATCCGGGAATTGATGAGAATTCTATTTAATGCCGAAAATACGCAATTTCAGCGAGAATGAAATTGGCGTTTTGATATTGATAAAAACCACCTACTTTTGCCATCTTTATGTCATTCAAACTGGTTGGTTCAAAACGATGGTTTATAATGGAAAATTGTAATGCTTATGTCTGAATGGTTCGCGGCTCTTGCAGCCTGGTATATGGCACATATCAATTACGGGTCACTTGTGGTGATGATGGCCATCGAAAGTTCGTTTTTGCCCTTGCCTTCGGAGGTTGTAATTCCTCCGGCTGCATGGAAGGCTGCCCAGGGTGACCTGAACCCGTTTCTTATCGTACTGGTGGGTACGGCCGGTAGTGTGATGGGGGCGCTTTTTAACTATCTTCTGTCCCGCTATCTGGGCAGGGCAATTGTTTACAAACTGGCCGATACCCGCATTGCCCACATGATGATGATCAACAGAGAAAAAGTGGAACATGCCGAGGCTTACTTCCTGAAGTTTGGCAGGAGTTCCACCTTTGTCGGCAGGCTGATTCCCGGCATTCGCCACCTGATTTCCATCCCTGCAGGCTTGGCACGGATGCGCCTCAGGGACTTTATATTGTTTACAGCCCTGGGTGCAGCGCTTTGGACTTCCATTCTTACTATTCTGGGATATTCCATTTATACCCAGCGGGATCTGCTTCAGAAATATTATCGCGAGCTGTCGCTTGCACTTCTATTCGTGGGTATATTGTTTGTTATTTATCTGGTATATAAGGGCTTAAAAAAGAATAACAAAAAAAGGAATCAGCAGTAAGTCAGTTTCTTTCGCATCCCCGGATCACAGCATGTATTTGGCAATGACCTCCATCAGATGAGGTATGCTGATGGGTTTGGTAAGAACTTCGCAGCAGCCGCTTGCAAGGGCAGCGCGTTTATCCGATTCTGCCGAATATGCCGTTTGTGCAATGATTTTTAACTCCGGTTTTTGCTTTGTGAACTCCCGGGTCAGTTCAAATCCGTTGGTGTCTGGAAGGCGGATATCCATTAAAATAAGATCTATTGCCTGCGTCATGAACAGTTCACGCGCATCTGCTCCGTTTGTAGAGGCCAGAATACCAGCCCCCGTCTTCTGTAACACCCTTCTTAAAAACTCAGCATTGAAATAATCATCCTCGATGATCAGTATATTTTTACCATTCCAGGCATAATCATCGGCTTTTATGGGTCTTTCGGTCACGATTTGTTTCTGTGCGGGCTGAAAGGGGATGGTGAAATGAAATGTACTGCCCAGCCCGGTTGATGATTCCAGCCATATTTTCCCTTGCATCAGGTCAAGCAGACCTTTCGATATGGATAGTCCAAGTCCTGTTCCTCCGTAACGTCTTGATAAATAATTGTCATCGGCTTGCCTGAAGCGGTCAAAGATGATCGATTGCTTGTCCTCCTCAATGCCAATACCTGTGTCTTTTACGTAAAAATGAATGGTTTGCACATCCCACAGAAAACACCCAAATTCGACGTACCCCTTATAAGTGAATTTGATGGCATTACTTACCAGGTTCACGAGAATCTGCCTTAGACGGGTGAAATCGGTGATGATGTTTTCATTTCCTCCTTCAAGCAGCCGTCCAATGCGGATATTAATATCCTTATCTGTCTCAAATTCGCTGGCAAGAGAAAATCCATGATGAATGTCGGCAAGCATTTCATTGACATTCCCAGGCTCACGAAAAAGCTCTATCTGATTGGTCTCCAGTTTAGATATGTCGAAAATGTCGTCGATAATGGAAAGAAGATCTTTACTGCGCCTGCTGATGAGGGAAAGATATTGTTTCCTTCTATCTTCATTTACATAATCTGTATCCAGTAACTGCGAAAAACCCAGGATAGCATTCATGGGCGTTCTGATTTCATGCGACATGTTGGCAAGAAAAGCGGTTTTCAGCCTGTCCGATTCCACCGCCTTTTCCTTTGCCTTTTCCAGTTCAATGTTTATGGCGGTAAGGTTCCTGTAACTTTCAGACAGTTCTTCGTTCAGTGATAAAAATTCTTCATTCTGCCTGAGCAGTTTCATTTCAGTCTGCTTCCTTTGTTCGTTTTCACGTTTCGCATTGTTCAGCGATTTGTATACGGTATAGGAAGCAACCGACTGCAGCGTTACAATCAGCAGCACTACCACAAAGTAAGTATGGAAGATGCTCAGGTCGGAGGGCCTGGGATTAAATGGAGGCAGCAATTTCATGCCATCCATAATGACCATGAAAATGCCTGTGGTTATCGTAACGATTCCCAGGAATATTCCCGCTTTCCAGTCTATCAGGATCCCTGCGGTAATGATGAAGGCAAAATAAAAGGGGAAGTTCGCCGATCTGATCCCGCCTTCCGTGAAGATGAACCAGGTGAGCACAATCCAGCCCACCAGAAGGTATATCCAACTGGCAAATTTTGTCCAACCTGCATTGTTCAGTAAAATCAACATGAATTGCCATATCAGCAGGAACATCGCTGCCGGAAAATACATCCGGAAAGTGAATGGATTAAAAAGTATATAAATCAGCAGAGCCAATGCGCCTATGGTCAGCAGCATAGATGTTACATGCAGCATGAGGGCCTGATGAGTCTTTAAGTCATCTTCAAATTTGGGTGGCTTAAAGTATTTCAGCATAAGCGTGTAGGGTTTTAGTTTGTAAAATTCATTGTTCTGTGGGGTATTTTAATCCAGTCTATTGCGGGTATTTTTTATATTTATTGTCTTAAGTTAGTGATATTTAGCGCCAATTCCAAATTCATATCTGCAATTTGTTCATCCCACTGGGGAAAAAATGCATCGGAGGAGACTGCCTACTTCTGCCTCGACGGATTAAAATCAAATATTAATTGGGATTGGGTTAAAAATAAATACAATCTAATTAGAGTTCGTAAACTAAAAACGCTCTTCAGAACTAGTGCTTTATCAGTCTTAA
>JAKAMP010000352.1 GCA_021812865.1 Bacteroidota bacterium
CTTACCCATCGATATCATCACCCGTGAAAATGTAATGTTTTACGAGACACCCATGTTTTTGGAAACACAAACATAATGATTGTAATATCACCAAGATGGGTAGTCTGTCATCCCCTGTAAAATAATTTTGTTATGATGAATAAGGCAATATCATTTGACGATCTGAAAGGAAAAGTAGCCGTGATTACCGGCGGAGCAGGTGTGATCGGTTCCTCGCTGGCAGAATCCCTGTCTGGTTTGGGAGTGATCACCGTAATCCTCGACATCAACGAAGTGGAGGCAGTGAAAGTGGCATCGGCTGTTGAGGCGAAAACAGGAACGAGGAGTTTTGGCGTGATGGCGAATGTGCTGGACAAGCAGTCGCTGCAGGAGGCCTATGGACTGATCCTGTCGCGGGTGGGCGATATCGATATCCTTATCAACGGGGCAGGAGGAAACCACCCTGATGCCACAGCCAAACTCGAATTTGCCTCATCAGGTCAAGAAGGGGATGAAAAGGATACCTTTTATGGCCTCGATCCGGAAGCCTTCCGCAAGGTATTTGATCTGAATTTCCTGGGAACCATGCTTCCGGTAATGGTGCTCACAGCCGGCATGAAGAAAAGGGGCAGAGGGGTGGTGCTGAATATCTCGTCCATGAACGCATTTCGCCCGCTCACCCGCATCCCGGCCTATTCTGCGGCCAAGGCTTCGATCAACAATTTCACCCAGTGGCTGGCCGTTCATCTTGCCAAAGCCGGTATCCGTGTGAATGCCATTGCACCCGGCTTCTTCCTAACCTACCAGAACCGTTTCCTGCTCACCGATAAGGAAACAGGGGAACTGACCGAAAGAGGGAAAAAAGTGATGGCATCAACTCCTATGGGTCGCTTTGGCAATCCCGAGGAGCTTGGAGGTACAGTGGCATACTTGCTGTCCGATATTTCGGCCTTCGTCACCGGCGTGGTCATCCCGGTCGACGGAGGATTCAATGCATACAGTGGTGTGTAATGTATCCTTCCCTTGCGTAATGAAGGATGTCGATTAAGGAATAAATAGAAATCGTTGTATGAAAAAGAATGTTCTCATAGCCCAGTCGGGCGGCCCTTCTCCGGTGATCAATAACTCGCTGAGGGGGATCATCGAGACCTGCCATATGTTCCCGAATAAATTTGATAAGATATACGCCGGCTGGCATGGCATTGAGGGTGTGCTGAAGGAAGAACTGCTCGACCTGGGCATTCAGCCGGAAGATGAAATTTCCCTTCTCCGCACAACCCCTGCCGCAGGAAGCATCGGCACCTGCCGTTACAAGCTGAAGGATAACCAGCTGAAGGATTTTGACCGCCTGCTGGAAGTGTTCAGGGCGCACCAGGTAGGCTATTTCTTTTATATCGGTGGAAACGATTCCCAGCATACGGCATGGAAAGTGAGCGAGCTGGCAAAGGCAAGGGGACTGGAACTGGTTTCTGCCGGGATCCCCAAGACCATCGACAATGATATGGGCGACAGTGAGTTCAGGCTTATCGACCACACGCCCGGCTATGGAAGCGTGGCGCGCTACTGGTCGCACATCATCCAGAATGCCAATGAGGAGAACATGGGCTCCTGGCCCGCCGATCCTGTACTGGTGATCCAGGCTATGGGCCGCAAAATTGGATTTATCCCTGCGGCAGCGCGCCTGGCCGATCCAAAAAGGGAAATGCCGCTGCAGATATACCTGACCGAATCAAATGTAACGCTCGAAGAATTGGGCGACCGGGTAAATGATCAGTTGAAAAAGGATAAGCGCTGCCTGGTGGTGATCAGCGAGGGATTCGATGTAGGCGGCAAGGGCGAGGTGAAGGATGCCTTCGGACACACCGCCTATGGCTCGGGAAAGCAGGCGGTGTACCAGGCCCTTGTCAATTACCTGAATGACAAGGGACTGAAAGCCAAAGGCGCCGCCCGTGGCCAGGTGATGGGAACCGATCAGCGCGATACCATGGTCTATGCTTCCACCATCGACCTCGACGAGGCGTATAAAGTGGGACAAAAAGCCGTTGAAATTGCCCTGAATGATGGGAACGGCTGGATGGCAACTATCCTTCGTGAGCCCGGACTGATATACAACATCAGGTATGACAAGGTGCCTTTGCGGAAGGTGGCCCTGTCGGAACGCTTTTTCCCAAAGGAATGGATAGCTCCGGGCAAAACCGATGTAACCGACGATTTCTTCAGGTATGCCCGTCCGCTCATTGGGGAAGATTGGGTTTCTGTGCCCATGATCAATGGCCGGCAGCGTTTTGCCAGGCTGCAGCCTGTTTTTTCGGAAAAGAAACTTCCTGCTTATGAGCCAGAAGCAAAATAATTGACAGATCAGCTTATTCATCAGATACATACACACCATGAGGCAACACAATCTGCAGGACGAACTCAGCCAACTGCAGCCCCAAAAAGAATTTTTCGTAGGCATCGATTCCGATGGCTGCGCTTTCGATACCATGGAGATCAAGCAGAAGGAATGCTTTTGCCCGAATTTCATCCGGTATTTCAACCTTCAGCCGGTCTCGAAATATGCCCGGGAAACCTGGGAATTTGTTAACCTGTATTCCAAATCGAGAGGGGTGAACCGTTTTCCTGCTTTGGTCGAAGCCATGCGCCTGCTGGGAGAGCGCGAAGAAGTAAAAGCCCGTGGTGCATCGGTCATAGAGCTGTCGCCTCTGGCAACCTGGATATCAGGAGAAACCAAACTTGGAAACCCGACGCTCGAAAAGGCGGTAAGGGAATCGGGCAATGCCCTGCTTATCCTTGTACTGGAATGGTCGAAAAAAGTGAACCGCGACATAGAGGAAATGGTTCACGGAATTGGTCCTTTCCCGTTCGTGAAGCAGTCGCTCGACAAAATGATCCCCCTGTCCGACCTGATGGTGGTCTCACAGACCCCCCTCGAAGCTCTTACCCGCGAATGGAAAGAGAACCGTATCGACCGGTACCTCCGCATTATTGCAGGGCAGGAATATGGCACAAAATCCGAACACCTCGCCCTGGCTGCCAAAGGCAAGTATCCCGATGAAAAGATACTGATGATCGGCGATGCTTTTGGCGATCTGAAAGCGGCGCAGTCAAACGGCGTTCTGTTCTTTCCCATTAACCCCGGTCACGAGGAAGCTTCATGGGAACGTTTTTACCGGGAAGGATTTGACCGATTCGTGAAAGGCAGTTACAAAGGCGATTATGAGGACAGCCTGGTAAAAGATTTCAAAAAGTATCTTCCCGAACTTCCTCCATGGAAAACCAACTGATCAAAATACTTTTTCTCCATGCTATTGTTTGCTGAAGGATCGGCCAGTCGCAGCATCTCCGATAAAGAGATAAAGGCTTATGTGAATGAAGTCCTGCAGAAACTAGGCTTTAGGAAACGTGTGCTGGTTATTCCTCCCGATTTTACCCGTTTCCATTCCATGGCGGGAAAGATAACACAGGCGGTGTATGAATTTTATGGAGACCGGCTGGCAGCCATTCTCCCTGCCCTGGGCACCCATGCGCCTATGACGGAGGGTGAACGGCAAAGGATGTTCGGCAATATCCCGTCTTCCCTGTTTCATGTGCATCACTGGAAAAGCGACCTGGTAACCCTGGGTGAGGTTCCTTCTTCATTCATTCTCGAGGTATCAGAAGGGAAGCTGGATTATTCCTGGCCTGCCCAGGTGAACCGGATGATTACGGAAGGGGGATTCGACCTGGTGCTTTCCATTGGCCAGGTGGTACCGCATGAGGTGGTGGGTATGGCTAACTACAATAAGAATATTTTCGTGGGCACGGGTGGAAGGGAAGGGATCAATAAAAGCCATTTCCTGGGCGCAGTCTATGGCATGGAACGTATGATGGGCCACGTGGATACCCCCGTGAGGAAGGTTCTCAATTATGCTTCTGAGAAATTTCTGCAGAATATTCCCTTGGTATACCTTCATACCGTGATCGGAAAGGATACCGCAGGCAGACTGCATATCCGCGGTCCGCGGATATGC
>JAKAMP010000353.1:0-1225 GCA_021812865.1 Bacteroidota bacterium
GAGAAACCATCGTTTCTGTTCCTGTGAAAAGCCAAACCTTTTACCTGCGCGTTATTGCATCGAACCATACCCGGGAAGCAAATTTTGAATATAGCTTCAACAACAGGAAGTTCACTTCCCTTGGCAATACCCTGCACATGAAATTCAACCTCGACATCTTTACCGGGAATAAATTCTGCCTGTTCAATTTCGCCACAAAAAAAGGGGGTGGATATGCCGATTTCGACTGGTTCAGAATGAAATGAGCTAAAAGCAGGATGTTCGGATTCCGGATATTCAATGGCCTGCCAATGGACATTCAGTAGACAAACCATGATCCGGCAGTCAAAAAGTCCTCACCATTGAAAAATCAGATCTGTGGGTATCCCATGCGGCGAAGCCGTATCTGCGTTCAGCCGAAGGCAGACTGCCGCATCTGTGTTCCGCAAACGGCGGACTGTGTTCCATCACACCCCACTCCCAATTCCCATGCCCGACCCGCCTCCGCTGCGCTACGGTCGGGCAGGAATCAGACACCCGACATCCGTTGAAAGATCAGGCCAATAGCCAACTGCTAACTGCCAATGGCCCTGAAAAAATGCTTGCTGCAAATAAATCAGTTATTAACGATGGGTTATTTCCGGATTATGATTATATTTGAATTGGTATCCCCCCAGAAACCTTTAATGTGCTTTACCATGCCATGCAAAATGATGTTTGCGTGTATGGATTTACTGCAAATGTGAACAAAACAACCAATCCGCTATGATATGAAACCCTTCAGATTTTACATGTTTCTGTTACCCTTTCTGTTCCAGGGATTCGTTTATTCCCAGGTAAGCGACTTCAAGCTGTCGGACTACAAACTGCCCCGCCTGGACAGGAAAAGCCTTGAGACTAACTTCAATATAACAGGGAATAACGATTATTATAAACGTTCCACGGATCTCTACAGTTCTAAAAACACATCAGATCAGTACAGTGGCAGTTTCTCTATAAACTATAATCATTATGTTAGTAATGAAAGGATACAAAGATATTCAGATGTATATGGCTATTTTAATTCGGGGTTCTATGTGTATAAATTGGATGAAGTGATCCAGTCTAAAAACAATAGTGTAACTCCTATATTCAATCTTAGTAGGGTTAATCGGTATTATTTTTCAAATATAAGGTTTATTGAATCAGATATCTATGTGCATGGTCTTTATCAACGGTATTACAATTATTTCTATAACTCGAGCTT
>JAKAMP010000353.1:1235-3982 GCA_021812865.1 Bacteroidota bacterium
TTACCTTGCCGATCAGCGATCTTCGTCAGGAGCATACCGGTATGCTTCAGTTGCCTCTTAAGTATGGGGTTGGCCGTATCGAGCAGGTCCAGGACGCCCGTCATGCCCTGTATTTGTTTGATCATCTTTCCCGGATCGATCGCATTACAAAGAATGAAAACGGGGATGAGGTTATTGAATTTGCCAGTCTAATTTCTACGTTAAAAAACAAAAGGTTCTTTGACTCCCGCATCAGGAGGATGGAGGAGATTGAATCGGTCGATTCATTCCTGCTGGCAAAAAACTATGTGCTGAAACACGATGCAAGGTATTTCACAACCCTGGGCGATTACTGGGACTATGGCAACTCTCCGGTCCGATACAGCGGTTCACGGATTTCCTTTGCGATACTGCCCGGAGTTTTTTATACTCACTTCGATGAGAATAATATTTCATATTTCCCGGATGAGAATTTTTCTAGGCAATATTCTGTTTACGCTTTTTTAGTGAATGCCGGCATTGAATATACAAAGGAAAAGCCAATCAACCTTTATTGGCAGAATTCAATCGGGGTTTATGGTTTCGTTGGCACAGTGGAAGGGAAAATCAATTATTTATCGGAAAACGATAAACAAACCCTCCGGGTACCCAATATCCAGGCCGGGTTCACTCATACCATCGGCTTTTACCCCAATACCCGCACCGATGCAAGCTTCGGGTACGAAGTCCGCTATATAAAGCTTTTTGATAAGTATAATGTGGATAAAAAGATTGCCGGACTGGATGGTATGGGCGTGAATACAGCTGCCCATATTGCCGTGAATTACTATATTTCTCCCAAATTCAGACTGAATCTCTCAGGTGATCTGAATTATATATGGGAAAATTCAAAAAGCAGCTCTGTTCTCACTTTTGAGAGCATCCAGCAAAGCAGCTTATTCATCAGCAATATATCAAACTTCCGGATTGCCAGGTATGGTTTTAAAGTGAACAGCATCAGCTCCTCTTTCCAGCTTGCCCTGATATATAGCATTTTCTGAAACTCTGAAACTTAAACCTTAAACCCGAAACCTTAAACTTTAAACTTTAAACCTTAAACCTTAAACCTTAAACTTTAAACTTTAATCCCTAACCCCTAACCTCCGAATTTTATCTTTTATATCTTCTGAAGAATTCCCACATCACCTCGCACCCGTTCATGTCGCGGCTTACCCTTCCGATGATCGCCCTGGGAAGGTACTGTTTTCCTCCGGGCCAGGTATGTCCGCCGTTTTGAATTACATAACTGACCACCTCTGATCCATTCCTTACGCCTTTGAAAACTTCCCTGGTAATGGTGGTTCCGTCGTAAGCGGTATTGGGCATTTCGGTAACAACGGGCCTGGGATTGCAACCGTCAATGGCTACCCATTTACCGATAACCTGCCGGTGCGAAACGAACGGTCCATCGGCCCCGATGGTCTTGTCGCCCCCGTCGATCGGAACCAGCGGGTCGTCTGTTCCGTGAATGTACATCACAGGCAGGGCGAAGCCTGGTTTGCAGTCCGAAAAGGTTCCGGTTCCCATGGTGGCTGCTACCACGGCGATGGCGGCAAACTGGTTTCGTGCTTCACATCCCAGGCGGGAAACCATGAACCCCCCGTTGGATATGCCCGCAGCATAAAACCTTGACGGATCGGCAGCATAGTGGGTGGAGATGTAACCGAGAAGTTCCCTCACGAATGCCACATCGTCCACATTGGCCAGGTCGGCCTTGGTGCCCCTGCCGTCGTTCCAGCTTTTTTCATATCCTTCGGGAGCCACCAGGAGAATGTTCTCCCTTTCGCTGATATCCCTGAAATCCCCTCTGTAACTGATGTTCAAAATGGACCGGGGCATGCCTCCGCCTCCATGGAATAGGAATATTACCGGGCATTTCACCGAAGCATTGTAGCTTTGGGGAACATATACCAGGAAGGAGCGTTGCATATTTCCTACGGTAAGCTCTCCTTCGGAAATTCCAGTACGTACTTCCGGCTGTGCAGCGAGGATCAGCGTTGCCAGCCATAAGCCTGATATACAGAAAATCAATTTCTTTCCCATCGGATACAGATGAATGAACTTTCCTTCCCTGAACAAATATAAGACCAAACTTGTTTGCCACCGGATTTCAGAGATCGGAGCTGCCTCCGCTTTTCTTCGGACAAGCAGGCACCCGGAGCTTTCCCCGTTTCAGGTCAGCTTCAAACTTCCCTCTAAACTAAACGCATTGCATTCCATTTGAAGCTTCTGAATCACGCACTGCAAGAGTATATGAGCTGAGTAAACAGGTTTGAGGTCCGGGTAAACTGCATCGCGGATCGAGTAAATGAGTTTGAAGACATAGTAACCCCCAATTTCTTACCTGTCACGTCCCTTTCTGGTGGTTGAAATGTGATTTTACCTGCCCGGGAAGTGACATGGGCAGGCATTTGTCCCCATATCCCACTCATCTGAAAGGATTGCAGGCCATGTTGCAGATAGTATGCCCTCAGTGTAAAGGAGAAAGATTCACCAGCATGTTTCGCCCCCCTTCACCTGGCAATCCATCAATGGTCTTTCAGTGATTTTCCGGATTTCCGGGAAGAAGGCAAGACTTGCGTTGCTCAAAATCCTTCTGTTGCATTTGTAAAAATGTCATTATTGTAGTATTTTGCCTCAAGGGTTATCATACAATACTTGCAAAATTGTTAAAAAATGATTCTTTCATACTTTAACAAGTAGATTTTGGGAATAGGTATGATTTAGGG
>JAKAMP010000354.1 GCA_021812865.1 Bacteroidota bacterium
TTCCAACAATCATACCCTGAAGTTCGAAATCAGAACAGACGGGGAGTTGTCGCAGCTTGCATTGGGAATGAATGGCACCCGGGAGAGCATTGATCTCTCGAGCCTTAAAAAGAGCGAAAACGGGAGTTACCTAATAGGAAAGCCGCTGCAGCTTAAAGCAGGTGAGAACAGAATTTGCATCACAGCCACCAACAACAGAGGTGTCGCTATAAACGATTCCGTATCCATTCAATATAACCGCGTTGCTCCTCCATCGATCACCTGGGTGAACCCGGCAAAAGCGTCTACCGAGTCCCCCCTTGATAAAGCAGACATGAAGGTCATCATTTCCTCTTCAACCGACCTGCAGGATGCCAACATATACCTCAACGGGGCAGCGGTGGATGGTTTGGGTATTCAGCCGGAACGTACCGGGAAGGACCTCTACTCGATTTCACGTAGCTTGTCCTTGAAACAGGGGGAGAATGTTATATATATTATTGCCACGAATGCCGGTGGAAGCACTCGCTCGGAAAGCCGAACTCTCGTAAACCGCATATCAATTCCTCCCGAGATCACCTGGATGAATCCGCAGTCGAACACTATTGTGACAGCCGAAAGCCTGGGTATAGAGGTATGCATCAAATCACCTTCGGAGATTAAGTCCGCACAGTTGTTTGTCAATGGCATCCAGCAGGCAGTTGATATGTCGGTTCAGAAATCAGGGACACCCGGCTGTGCGTACAACTGGCAGCGGCCGGTAATTCTACAGGAAGGTGACAACAACGTATTTATTGTTGCAACGAATGAAGCCGGCAGCACCACTTCAGAAAAAAGGACCATCAGGCTCGAACGTGCCATTACAGAAAAGAGGCTGGCCCTCGTGTTTGGCAATTCCGCCTATGGCGAAAAAAGCCTGAAAAACCCTGTAAATGATGCCAACCTGATTGAAGCTACCTTAAAGATGCTTGGTTTTGATGTCATTAAAAGAATTAATGCCAGTAAAAATGAAATGGAAATGGCCATCAGGGAGTTCAGCAAAAGGCTGCCCGATTACAATGTGGGCCTCTTCTACTATGCCGGTCACGGTATCCAGATGGATGGCATCAATTACCTTATTCCCACCGATGCTATGCTCAAGGAAAAGACCGACTGCAAGTTCGAAGCCATCTCAATCAATTTTGTTGTGGAAGAATTTGAAAAATACCCCGACAATACCAATATTGTGATACTGGATGCATGCAGGGACAACCCCTTCAGGAGTTGGGTGAGAGGAGGAGAAGGAGGATTCAGGGCGATCAATCCCACCAGCGGCACCATCATTGCCTTTGCCACCTCCGAGGGAGCAGTGGCTGCCGATGGATCAGGGGCAAACGGGCTGTTCACTGAAGAACTGGTAAAACAAATGGTTCTTCCCCAGACCATCGAGGGCGTATTCAAAAAAACGAGGGTACAGGTGGAATTGAAAAGCAGGGGCGCCCAGAGTCCGCAGGAATGGTCAAAACTGAAAGGCGATTTTTATTTCAAAAAGTAATATCCTGCTCGTCCTGGTTCAAACAGCCAATTTCTAGTTTTTTCTGCATTATTTGCAATAAAAGGATATTTTAGCGCCCTCAACAAAGTATTCTCATGAGATATCCTTTTTTGCGAAAAATTCAACCATTTGTTTTAGCGATATTCCTACTTCTTTGTTCCACCCCTTCATCCTGGGCGGTAAAAGAGATCATTCTGCAAAGTCCCGATGGCCATATACAGTTCAGGCTGTTTACAGAAAAAAAACGACTGAGCTGGAACGCTACCCTGGACAATAAAACTGTGATCAACACCTCCCCGTTGGCGATGCTGATCGACAAGGTTGACCTTACCTATAATGCCAAACAGGGGAAGGTTGAAAACTACAGCATCGACGAATCCTTTCCCATGATGGGTTTTCATTCAAAAGGACTGAACCAGTGCAAGGGGATACGTATAACCTATACCCAGAAGAAAGGCTCCCAGACCTTCATTCTCGATGTGAGAGTATACAATGCAGGTATCGCCTTCCGGTTTGTATTGCCGGGGGAAGGAAAGACAAGAACACCGGACGAAGCCTCATCTTTTGCCATTCCAGCAGGAAGCACTATTTGGTATCACAACCTGGACGATCATTACCTGGGTCAATACCAATCGAAACCCATTGACCAATTGCAGCCGGGTGAATGGTGTGCTCCTCCCGTAACCTTCCGGCTTGCCGATTTCAGTGCTTACGTATGCCTCACAGAAGCAGCCCTTCTCAACTACAGCGGCATGGCGCTCAGGGCCGACGGACATGACGGACTGACCGTGAGACTGGCCCACTACCAGCCGGTTTCAGCGTCCTTTAGACAGCATTATACCGATGCCGATGTCAAAAAGCTTGCCATGCCTGCCCAGATAACCGGGACCATCACTACACCCTGGAGGGTGGCCATCATTGGTCGGGAGCTGAATGATCTTTTCAACAGCGATATGATCTATGCCCTTTGTCCCGGGCCGGATTCCTCGCTGTTCCCTTCCGGGCCTGCCACTTCATGGATCAGACCTGGCAGGGCATCCTGGAGGAGTACTGAAGGAAAAGCGGACAATTCACCGAAAGCAGTGAAGGAATTTATCCGTCAAACAGGGAAAATAGGAATGGAATACACTGTTCTCGATGGCTGGTGGGCAAAATGGAGCGAAAAGGAACTGAAAGATGTGATCAGGTTTGCAGGACAGCAAAAAGTGGGCATTTGGCTGTGGAAAAGTGCGAAAGAGCTTGTTGATGAAGGAAAGCGGGTCGATTTCTTTAAAAAATGTTCGGACTGGGGCGTCAAAGGACTGAGAGTGGATCAGTTCGACAGTGAAACGAAGGATATGGTGGAACTATACACGTCCATTCTCAGAGACGCTGCAAAAAACAAACTGATGATCGATTTCAGGGGCTGCAACAAGCCAACCGGTGAAGCCCGCACCTGGCCCAACGAGCTTGGCAGGGCGGCGATTGCAGGCATGGACGATGGCAATGTGACCGACAGGGCTTCGCAGGATGTAATCCTTCCTTTCACCCGCCTGATTGCAGGTAATGCTGATTACATGCCCATGCAGTTCAGCAATAAAAAAGGAAACACAACATGGGCCCATCAGCTGGCCAGCGCGGTTATACTGGGTTCTCCCCTGCTCACTTTCTCCTCTGCACCGTCAAGCATTCTTGCCAATCCCGCCCTCAGTCTCATCAGAACCATTCCATCCACCTGGGATGAAGTGGTGGTACTGGGTGATTCGGGAATCGGCGACCTTGCCGTAATGGCTTTCAGGAGCGGAAACACCTGGTTCCTGGCTGTGATGAGCAACGGAAAACCTCATACATTCAAAGTTCCGCTTACCTTTCTTGGCCAGGGCGATTATAAGACCGTGCTTGCCGGTGATGATCTGAGCAACCCCGCATCATTCAAGATTGAAAATACCTCCCTCCGCAAAAGCCACATTATCGAAGTGCAGATGCCTGCCGGAGGCGGTTTCCTGGCCAGATTCATTCCTGAATAACAGGCAACAGTCAAGCTGGAATAACGGGAATGATGAAAACAGGTTCAACGAATGAAATATCTTAGTATATTTCCGGGAGTTTTCGGGTAATGTCATCCTTTCTCATTTTCAGAACCTTAAATTTCCGGAATATGTTTCGATATCTAGGAAGAATCATCCTCACCGCCGGCCTTGGTTTATACCTGTTGTCGGGTTGTACACACAAGCCTGTCCCAGAGATCAAAGGCCCCATCACGGCCGTGCCGTTTACCGAGGTCACCCTCACCGATTCATTCTGGGCGCCACGGCTTAAACTGAACCATGACGTGACCATTCCCATTGCAATACATCAATCGGAGATTACCGGCCGCATCAAGAACTTCGAGGTAGCCGGGCATCTCACCAAGGGCACTTTCTCGAGCATATACCCGTTCGATGATTCCGATGTGTACAAGATCATCGAAGGGGCCAGCTATTCC
>JAKAMP010000355.1 GCA_021812865.1 Bacteroidota bacterium
TTTCTATCTCGATAAAGAGGGCAAGCCGGTTTCCAAGGCAAAACTGTACCAGTTGCGCGACGGGATTTTTGAGGCGGTCATCGATCGTTTTTACAAGGATCCAACGCTGGCGGCATGGGGTGAGGAGAACCGCGACTGGGGCGGAGCCTTTGCCGTGTATCGAGGTCTTACCGAAGCGCTGCCCTATCACAGGCTTTTTAATTCGCCCATTTCGGAGGGCGCCATTGTGGGCACTGCCATTGGATATGGAATGTGCGGTGGCCGTGTGATTGCCGAAATCATGTACTGTGACTTCCTGGGCAGGGCAGGGGATGAGGTATTCAACCAGCTTCCCAAATGGCAGGCCATGAGCGGCAACCTCATCAAGATGCCTGTGGTGATAAGGGTTTCGGTAGGATCAAAATATGGCGCACAGCATTCGCAGGACTGGTCGTCACTGGTGGCACACATACCGGGCCTGAAGGTTGTTTTTCCCGCTACACCATACGATGCCAAGGGCTTGATGAACGCAGCCCTGCAGGGAACCGACCCGGTAATCTTCTTCGAGAGCCAGAGAATATACGACATTGGGGAAATGTTCCATAAGGAAGGCGTTCCTGCCGGTTACTATGAGATTCCCATGGGAGAGCCCGATGTGAAGCTGGCCGGGAATGACATTACCATTCTTACGGTTGGGGCTACCCTGTACACTGCCATGAAAGCTGCGGAAATCCTGCGGCAGAAATATGGTATCAGCGCAGAGATCATCGATGCCCGTTCCCTGGTGCCCTTCAACTATCAGCCGGTAATCGAATCGGTAAGGAAAACAGGGCGCATCCTGCTTGCCAGCGACGCCTCTGCCCGGGGATCCTTCCTCAAAGACATGGCACAGACCATTACCGACCTGGCCTTTGACGAGCTGGACGCTCCTCCTGTGGTGGTGGGTTCAAGAAACTGGATCACGCCGGCCCATGAGATGGAACAGTATTTCTTCCCTCAGCCGGGCTGGATTATCGATGCCATTCACGAACGGATACTTCCGCTGAAAGGACACAAGCCGGGCATGGATTTCTCCAATGAAAAGCTCATCCAGATGAACAGGGAAGGAGTGTAAGCATCCGGGCAATGGCCGGATAAGTGCGGTTACTATGCATACATTGTCGGTTGAGCAAACTATTTCAAGTTATTAAGGTTTATTATACAGTGTTTTTATAAACTGTACCGGAATGAGAACAAAGGCAGTAAGAATATATGGAAAGGACGATCTCAGGCTCGAGGAATTTGAACTTCCCGATATGCAGGACGATGAGATCCTGGCGGAGGTAATTTCAGACAGCATCTGCATGTCGTCATACAAGGCTGCCAAACAGGGTGCGGATCACAAGAGGGTACCGGACGATGTGCATCTTCATCCCACCATCATCGGGCATGAGTTTGCCGGGATCATTCTGAAGGTTGGAAGGAAGTGGCAGCATAAGTTTGCTGCAGGTCAGAAGTTTTCCATACAACCCGCGATGAACCATATGGGAACGCTCGATGCGCCAGGCTATTCGTACCGTTTCATCGGCGGGGATGCCACGCATGTGATCATTCCCAACATCGTGATGGAAGCCGATTGCCTGCTGGAATATCAGGGAGAGGCATTTTTCCCTGCCTCGTTATCCGAGCCTATGTCGTGCGTTATCGGGGCTTTTCATGCCAGCTATCATGTGCCTGGCGGAACCTATGTGCACGAGATGGGCATCAAACCCAGTGGGCGCATGGCCATCCTGGCGGGAGTAGGTCCGATGGGCCTGGGTGCCATTGATTATGCCCTTCATGCCGACAGGAAACCGGGAGTGCTGGTGGTAACCGATATCGATGAGGCCCGCCTCGCAAGGGCAGCAAAGCTGTTTCCGTCCGAACACGCCATCCGGCAGGGCGTGCAGTTGATATATGTCAATACCTCCAAGCTGTCCGACCCGGTGAAACAATTACGTGAACTGACCGGCCAGAAGGGTTTTGACGATGTATTTGTGTTTGCCCCGGTGAAGCAGGTGGTAGAGCAGGCCGATGCCATCCTGGGCCATGACGGCTGCCTGAATTTTTTTGCAGGGCCCACAAATCCGGAATTCAGGGCAGAATTCAATTTCTACAATGTGCATTATGCCTTTACGCACCTGGTCGGCACTTCGGGAGGCAATACCGACGATATGCGTGAAGCCCTCAGAATGATGGGCGAAGGAAAGATCAATCCGGCAGTAATGATCACCCATGTGGGCGGACTCAATGCCGTAGTAGACACCACCCTCAATCTGCCTCGTATTCCGGGAGGAAAGAAACTGATTTATACCCATGTTTCCATGCCACTGGTCGCCCTCGATGATCTGGAAAAGATGGGTCGCACGGATCCATTCTACGCCCGCCTGCATGAACTTGTGGCTGCACAGGGTAACACCTGGAACCGGGAAGCTGAGCAATACCTGTTAGAGCACGCCCCGTCCATATGAGCATTCCGTTATAATTTTCTTATTCCGGCTGCCGGTCGTACAACAGTATCAGTTTTTTCTCTCCATCCCTGAATCCTGTTGAAGTCTGCACGATCTTCAGCGTCTTTCCACCGTTTTCGAGTGTCCATTCTTCCTGGCTGCTCATCTCCACCGGTCGTCCTCCGCGGTTGAATATAGCCCTGGAGGAAATGGTCAGCTTCTTCTGATCCTTGTCCCATATAGTCTTGCTGATACGTGGCATATTGAAGAATTCTGTCTTCATTTCCGAACCGTCCAGCAGGATGGTTTCATTGGTCACACGGTCATCGCCCCATTCCACCACGTAGGATCTTTTCAGCTGCAACTGGTCATCGTCCTGTTCAGCCGAAATGTGAAAGGCAGTGCTGTTTCCCAGTCCTGCCGGGTTGAGCTCCACACTTTTTTCTTCATTCAGCGCCCACTCGCCTGAGAAATTGGCCGGGTACTTGCTTTTCAGAGGAAGGGGAGGCAATCCACATGCCAGCCGGAAGGGATTGGCGACACGCCAGAAATCCGGATTGTCCAGGCTCAGAAGGCGTGGGTTGCTGTATAGGTCTTTGAATTGCTGCTTGGTGGTGTTACGCACCATTCCGGCCCATATCACCCAGTAAGTCCAGTTGGGCTGGTTTCTCAGTACCTCGTTAGAGGGCGGGTTTCCCACTTCGGCCAGGGTGATGGGTTTGCCTTTGGAAAGCGACATGAGGCTGTCGTAATACGCCTGGTTGAAGTCGCTTCCGTATACATCGAGGGCGAGAATATCGAGGTAATCATTTCCGGGATAAAAATTGGAAAACTTGCGGATGGGAGTGGAAGGCCTGTCCACGCTCCAAACCCAGACGAGGTTATTGAGTTTATGAACATTCACCAGCCGGTCGTACAACTGCCGGTAAAGTTTTACTGTGCTGTACTCCCCAACGCGGCCGCCCCACCAGAACCAGTCGCCATTCATCTCATGGTATGGCCTCCATAAAACGGGCACATGGGCATCCTGGAGTTGTTTAAGATATACGGCCACCGAATCGACCTGCTGCGCCCAGTGATTGTAAAGCTTTGTTCCGGGAGTGAGCAGTTCTTTGAATTGTTCATCGGTAAGCTGTCCCTGCACACTGGCAAGGGAGTCTTTTGCCACCGGTCCCCTGGGCTGAAAGGTCACCGGCTCGTTGGCTGTGGGCGGTACGGCATGCCAGCAGATGGTGATGAGAGCTCCTTTTTTGAATTGCCGGATGGCCTCCTTTACAATGTCGGGCCGTGCCAGGTAGGAATCGGTGTCGCCATCCTTTGCAAATCCCATATCGGTACTCCAGATGACCGGGGTATGACCTGTGTACTTCGCCGCATACCGGCTGTTTTTGTCGTGCGTGTTTGGAAAATTATGCTGGCCCGTGAGGGTGTACTTCCCTGAAATCCGGTAGATCAGGTCGAGCAGGGCTCTCGCTTCAGGTGTGGCATTCGGGTTCACCGGATCACCTGCATACAACGG
>JAKAMP010000356.1 GCA_021812865.1 Bacteroidota bacterium
TGGGAGGTGCAGGATACGACCTGCTGATCATGCTCAATACCATTGTGAATTTTATATACCGGTTTTTTGGCAAAGGGAAGATATCCCTTTCGGCGAAGATCAAAGAGAGTGTGAAGAATGCCGTGAAGTATATGAATGATTACGAGGAAACCGCCATTTCAATTGCCATTGAGAACGGGTTCGATGCCGTGGTTTGCGGGCATATTCACAAACCGGCCATGCGAACGGGAGTCACCTCCAGGGGCAGAGTTCAGTACCTGAATTCGGGAGACTGGATTGAAAACCTTACCGCCCTGGAATATACCGGCGGAGAATGGCGCATTTACAAATATTACGAAGACCGGGTTGCGCAGAACATCAGCAAAAAGGACCTTGTGCGTTCGGAAAAGAAAAACAAGCAACTGTTTAAAGAAATGATCTCCGAATTTCAAATGAGCGTGGCCTGAATGGAATGGGTGAATGAAGATGCTGACAGAGCCTGGTGCAAATCGTAAATCCTGTGAAATGAAAATATTGTATGCCATCCAGGGCACGGGCAACGGCCATCTAAGCCGTGCGCACGATGTAATTCCCGCATTGCAGAAGCATGGAGAAGTCGACATCCTGATAAGCGGCACACAGGCCGATGTGTCGATCCCGTATCCAGTTATGTATCGTCTGAAAGGCATGAGTTTCATTTTTGGTAAATCAGGCGGTGTCGATTTCATGGCAACCATCTTAAGGACGAACCTGTTGCGGCTTCTTAATGAAATCAGGTTGCTGCCGGTGAGAAAGTACGATCTTGTGGTGAACGATTTTGAACCGGTATCGGCCTGGGCTGCGCGCTGGAGAGGCGTTCCGTCGGTATCGCTGAGTCACCAGTGCGCCCTGCTTTCGGAATCGGCTCCACGGCCCGCAACAAAAGACTTTCTGGGCGAGGCCATTCTCCGATACTATGCACCGGCCAAAGTCAGGTATGGCTTTCATTTTAAGCGTTACGACCAGCTGGTTTTCACTCCTGTGATCAGGCACCAGATCCGAAAAAGGCAGGTCTCCAACCTGGGTCACTATACTGTATATCTTCCATCCTACAGCACTTCCCGTATCGTGGAATTTCTGGAGAATTTTCCTGACACGAGGTGGGAGGTATTCTGCAAGCATTCCTCTTCAGCTTTCAACCAAGGCAGCATCCGCGTAATGCCAGTTGCCGGCGATGGTTTCGTGGAAAGCATGGCATCGTCGGCGGGAGTGTTTTGCGGCGCCGGATTTGAAACGCCCGCCGAAGCGCTTTTCATGGGTAAAAAACTGATGGTCATGCCTATGGCCGGGCAATATGAACAGCAATGCAATGCTGCGGCGCTGGAAGAAATGGGCATTCCGGTAATCAGAAATCTGCATGAAAAATATATACCTGTAACAGGCCAATGGCTCGGATCTCCGGAGAGGGTATGGGTGCACTATCCTGATATCACAGCATCGGTTATTGCTGAAATGATTGAACAATTCCGGTGGGGAACACAACCACAAGAACTGAGAATTGAAGGAGCCGTCCACGGCGGGTAAAATTTCTCAGGTTCTGTTGTACAATCAGTCCTTTCGTAACAATTTGTCCTTAAACTGTAAGTTCCATGATACCTGTGGCCTCCCTTACCATGCATGATGAAAGGAGTGATTTAGCTTCATCCTTATTGACGGAGGACCGTTTTTCTCTTTCCAGGAATGCTTTCGGAGCAGATTTTAAGTGGGGTGTTTCAACGGCTGCCTTCCAGGTAGAAGGAGCCTGGAATGTTGAGGGCAAAGGCCCTTCCATATGGGATGAATTTACGCGCCGGAACGGGACCATCCGGTCGGGCCACCTGGCCGATACCAGCTGCGATTTCTATCATCGTTATGCGGAAGATATTGATATTATCAAGTTTTTATCTATTGATCATTTCAGGTTTTCGATTTCGTGGTCAAGAATATTGCCTGCCGGAACCGGGAAGATCAATGCTGCAGGGGTGGATTTCTATAACCGGGTTATCGACCGCTGCCTGCGGCTGGGGATAGAGCCATGGATTACGCTTTATCACTGGGACCTGCCCCTGGAACTGAAAAAAAAAGGCGGCTGGGCCAACCGCGACATTTTAGGTTGGTTTACCGAATATACTTCATTATGCGTAAAGCTGTTCGGCGACAGGGTAAAGCGGTGGATCATCATGAATGAACCGCTTGCTTTTACCGGCGCAGGTTACTTTCTTGGTATTCACGCTCCCGGACATAAAGGACTGGGAAATTTCCTGCCCGCAGTCCACCATGCCACGATATGCCAGCTGTCAAGCGGAAGAATGGTAAAAGACGTGCTGCCCGGCGCTGAGGTGGGAACCAGCTTCTCCTGTTCCATGATCACCCCGGTCAATGACCAACCCCGCAATGTGAGGGCTGCCGCACGTATGGATGCTTTGCTGAACAGGATGTCCGTAGAGCCTCTACTGGGGATGGGATACCCTGTTGACCAGTTGCCATCGCTCCGGAAAATTGAGAAATACTTTCATCCATCAGATGAAAAACTGTACGGGTTCCGGTTTGATTTTATTGGCCTGCAGAATTATACCCGCGAGGTGGTAATGCATGTTCCCTGGGTTCCTTATGTTCATGCTTCGATCGTGAAAGCCGGCCGCAGGAATGTTCCGGTAACCTCCATGGATTGGGAAATTTATCCACCCTCAATTTTTGAGATGCTGAAACGCTTTTCGGCTTACCCGGGGGTGAATAAAATATACGTAACGGAAAACGGGGCTTCTTTCCCCGATAAGGTTGAAAATGGCCATGTTCACGACCAGGAAAGAATGAGGTACTTCAGCCTGTATCTCTCCCAGGTTTTGCGGGCAAAGAATGAAGGCGTCAACGTACAGGGCTATTTTGCCTGGACCCTGCTCGATAATTTTGAATGGGCCGAAGGATACCACCAGCGATTCGGACTAGTATATGTTGATTTTGAAACCCGCCAAAGGATCATTAAGGACTCGGCATTCTGGTATAAGGCCTTCCTGGAGAAATAAGAGTTTTTTTTAGACTTGCCGGAATGATGCCATGCAGTTACCTGCGCTCATGAATAACCGCGATTAATGTGCATCAGATCAACAGCTTCAGGAAATGTTTTTTCTTTAAAACTGAATGGATGCGGCCACTGCATAATGATCGGACAGGTCTTTGTGGCGCCTGCTCCATGTATGGGAATACCTTTGGAAGCTTCGCTCAATGCGGGCGCCAGGTATGCCATTTGACTGGTAAAAGATATAATCCAATAATTCCTGCTTCCTGTAGTTCGTCGAAATGAGGTCATTATTAAGCCCGTCATAGGAAAACAGGCAGGCGCCATCGACTTCATAATCGGGTACCTGGAGAATACTGATCATGCGGTGATAGCTTTCCCGGTCATGTTTGTCGGTGTTGAAATCGCCACAGATGATCTGTGGGACATCGTCTTTCCTGTTTGGACCGAGCAGCTTTTCCTGTAATTCACGATATTGAACATCCCGGACTTTTTGTGTCTCCCCTGCATTCAGATGAGTGCCAACAATCTGGAAAAGGGTTCCGTTGTGTCCGGCTTCTACCATCATGGCTCCTTTCCTGCTGAATACATCGAATCCCTGAGCCCTGCTGAATTCAATCTCCCCGATCATTCTGAGGGGAATCTTGCTGAGAATCCATATACCACTGTTTAGCCTTACACCCTTCTTCTTCTCATTAGCCGGGCCGGCTGAATAAGGGTAGGAATCTTTCAGCAATTCTCTCAGGGCTTCACGGGCTTTTGAATTGAAAGCCTCCTGGAATACCACCATATCAAAATCTGACTCTTTCAAACGGTTGGCAATCAGTCTTGCCCGTATCCTGATGCCGTTGGGCATCACCAGGGAGGGAAGCATATAAATGTTCCAGGAAAGAATACGAAGTTCGCAATGACTGCTGTCGCAATCGCTGTCTGGAAAAGACTGGCTAAAA
>JAKAMP010000357.1 GCA_021812865.1 Bacteroidota bacterium
GAATACGGCCATCCGGGAAGCCAAAGAAAACGGTTTCCTCGGGCATAACATTCTCGGAAGCAGCTATTCCCTTAATATATATGTACATTCCGGTGCAGGCGCCTATATCTGCGGTGAGGAAACAGCGCTGCTCGAATCGCTCGAAGGCAAACGCGGAAACCCGAGGCTCAAGCCACCCTTCCCTGCCGTTAAGGGTCTATACGATTGCCCCACCGTGATCAACAACGTGGAAACCATTTCTGCTGTAGGCCCCATTATCAACATGGGTGGCGATACTTATCTCCATATCGGGGTAGGCCAGAGCACCGGTACAAAGCTGATTTCGGCCTGCGGACATGTGAAAAAACCAGGCGTATATGAAATTGAACTCGGTCTGCCTGTGGAAGAATTCCTGTATTCCGACGAATACTGCGGCGGCATACGGAATGGTAAAAAGCTGAAAGCCCTGGTTCCCGGAGGCTCGTCTGTTCCCATTCTCCCGGCCCACTTAGTTACCACCACAGCCAAAGGTGAACCCCGAATGATGAGCTATGAATCGCTTGCCGACGGAGGGTTTCAAACCGGCAGTATGCTGGGCTCGGGAGGATTCATTGCTTTCGATGAGGATGCCTGCATCGTGCGTAACACCTGGAACTTCTCCCGCTTTTATCACCATGAATCATGCGGACAATGCTCCCCCTGCCGCGAAGGAACCGGCTGGATGGAAAAGATGCTGCACCGCATTGAACATGGCCATGGCAAAGCTTCCGACATTGACCTGCTTGAAAGCGTGGCGAAAAAAATCGAAGGAAATACCATTTGTCCCCTCGGCGATGCCGCAGCCTGGCCCGTGGGAAGCGCTATCAGGCATTTCAGAAATGAATTTGAATTCCATATTGAAGATCCCGAATAGATCCTGGACACCAGGCACGGCTCCCTGGAAAAATACTTGAAACGGGCCAATACCTTAGCATAGATAATCATGGCAACAGTAACCATCGACGGATATACCATAGAAGTAGAGGACGGAACCACCATCCTTGAGGCCGCGCGGAAGATCGGAGGGGAAATCGTGCCCCCAACCATGTGCTACTACTCCAAACTGAAAGGCTCCGGTGGGAAATGCCGTACCTGTCTGGTGAAAGTGGCACAGACTTCGGCCCAGAACACCCGGCCCATGCCCAAACTGGTTGCTTCCTGCAGCACGCCTGTGCAGGACGGCATGGTGGTGCAGAACATCACTTCCCCCGAAGTACTTGAAACCCGCAAGGCTATCGTGGAATTTCTCCTTATCAACCACCCTCTCGACTGCCCCGTATGCGACCAGGCCGGCGAATGCGACCTGCAGGATCTCAGCTTCAAACATGGCGTGGATACTTCCAGGTTTGACGAGGGAAAACGCGAATTCGACATCATCGATATCGGCCCTTATGTGAAACTCCATATGAATCGCTGCATTCTGTGCTACCGCTGCGTGTTCACGGCAAACCAGATCACCAATGGCCGCATTCACGGAGTGCTGTACCGCGGAGATGCTTCTGAAATTTCTACCTTCATTAAGAACTCCATCGATAACGACTTTTCGGGAAACGTAATCGACGTGTGTCCGGTAGGCGCTCTCACCGATAAAACCTTCCGGTTCAAAAGCCGGGTATGGTTCCTGAAACCCATGGACGCCCACCGCGATTGTCCCACCTGCAGCGGAAAAGCTGTGGTGTGGATGCATGGCGATGACATATACAGGGTTACCGCGCGCAAGGATCAATACCACGAGGTGGAAGATTTCATTTGCAATACCTGCCGATTTGAGAAAAAATCAACCAGCGACTGGGTGATCGAAGGGCCGAGAAAAATTATGCGGACATCGATCATCTCAGTGAATCATTATGATAAAGAGAAACAGGGTTCGGTGATCAATCCCGTTGCCAAAAAGATCCAAAAACCCGCCGAAAAATAACTGTTCAACCATTCATACAGAACAACGCATATGCTTATCCTGGTATTCAAAATCGTGCTGATCGCAGTGATCCTTGGCCTGAGCCTGCTTATTGCCATGTATGCCACCCTGGTGGAAAGGAAATTTGCAGGGTTCATCCAGGACCGGCTTGGGCCAGACCGCGCAGGTAAATGGGGAATTCTGCAACCGGTTGCCGACGGCGTGAAACTGTTCTTCAAGGAAGAATACATGCCTAACGCCGCCGATAAGTTCCTCTATATCCTGGGACCTTCTTTGACCATGCTTGTGGCCCTGCTCACCAGCGCGGTAATACCCTGGGGGGGCTCTGTCACCCTTGCCGGTAAAGAATATACCCTGCAGGTAGCCAGCAGCAGTGTAGATATACTTTACATCTTCGCCGTGGTTTCCATGGGTGTTTATGGCATCATGATCGGCGGATGGGCCTCCAACAATAAGTATGCCCTGATGGGCGCTGTCCGTGCATCATCCCAGATGATCAGCTACGAACTGGCCATGGGACTTTCCATGGCCTCTGTGATTCTGATGAGCGGCAGCCTCAGCATGCACGATATCGTTGCCCACCAGCAGTCCCATCTCTGGAACATCGTTTACCAGCCATTAGCTTTCATTATCTTCTTTACCTGCGCCCTGGCCGAAACCAACCGTGCACCCTTCGACCTACCCGAATGCGAAGCCGAACTGATCGGCGGCTACCATACCGAATACAGCGCCATGAAACTGGGCTTCTACCTCTTTGCAGAATATATCAACATGTTCGTATCATCGGCCATCATGTCGACCCTCTTTTTCGGAGGATATACTCTTCCCTTTGCCGACAAGCTCCACCTTGCACCCAACCTCATCACCCTCCTGGGAACCGCATTCCTCTTCGTGAAGATATTCCTCTTCATGCTCCTGTTCATGTGGGTACGCTGGACTCTGCCCCGTTTCCGCTATGACCAGCTGATGAAACTGGGATGGACTATTCTCCTGCCTCTTGCTCTTCTGAACCTGATCATTACCGGCGTGATAACCCTATTATAGTAAACTGTAACAGACAAAGTGATGAGTTTGACAAACCGTACCAAGGTTGTTTCGCAGAAAAGGATGAGCTTCCTCGAAAGACTGTATCTCCCCGCAATCTTTGTAGGGATGGGCATCACCCTGAAGCACACCTTCATGAAAAAAGCCACCATCAGGTACCCGGAAGTGAAAAGACCTTTTTCCGATATCTACCGTGGAAGACATGTGCTGAAACGCGATGAGCAAGGACGCGAACGGTGTACCGCATGCGGATTGTGCGCCCTCGCCTGCCCCGCCGAAGCCATTACCATGATCAGCGCCGAACGGAAACCCGGAGAAGAACATCTCTACCGTGAAGAAAAATACGCCATAGTGTATGAAATCAATATGCTTCGCTGTATATATTGCGGATTGTGCGAAAGCGCCTGTCCCAAGGAGGCCATCTTCCTTACCCAGAAAATCGTGGACTCAGAATACCATCGCGAAGGATTCATCTATGGCAAAGACAAACTCTTGGAACCGGTCGATAAAGACAAACGCATCGATGTGTCCAAACGCCAGACCCCCGAAGTGCTGAATTTCAAGAAGCTTCCCAACGAAAAACATAACATCTGAGCATCATAGTCACATGGAAAAATATGTATTCTTCGGCTTGTCGGTCCTTGCCATCTTTTCTGCAGTCATGATGCTGCTGGCAAAGAAACCCATCCATAACCTCCTGTACCTTATCCTCTGCTTTTTTGCTATTGCAGGGCATTACATCCTCCTCAATGCACAGTTTCTGGCGGTGGTGAGCATCATCGTGTACGCCGGCGCCATTATGGTGCTGTTCCTCTTCACCCTCATGCTCCTCAACCTGAACCTGACCAACGAACTCAACAAGCCCACCCTGGTCCGCATTGCTGCCGTGATCACGGGCGGTTTACTACTCGTTGCGCTGGTTGGCGTATTCAGGGGCATTGAACTAACCCCGGTAAACCAAGATGCGGACTCCCAGAT
>JAKAMP010000358.1 GCA_021812865.1 Bacteroidota bacterium
CAAGATCAGGCTCATTACGAACAATCCCGTAAAAAGAGCAGGACTGGAAGGATATGGCATTAAAATCGTTGAAAATGTGCCCCTGGTGGTAAAACCCAACAAGCATAACCGGTTCTACCTCGAAACCAAGCGCGATAAAATGGGACACTTTCTGAATATTGCCAAGTACGAGGACAATCCCGATAAAAAAGTCTGATCCTCTGAGTCTAACCATATTTACATGACAACCGCCAGGCTCCGTATTGTATTCATGGGTACGCCGGAATTCGCCGTGCCTTCCCTGCATATCCTCGTGGATCATGGCTTTGAAATTGGCGCTGTGGTTACGGTTCCTGATAAACCGGCAGGCCGCGGGCAGCAGATGAAGGAATCGGCCGTAAAACAATATGCCAGGAGCATGGGGCTGAGAATCCTGCAGCCCGAGAAACTCAAAGACCCTGCATTTCTCGGAACATTGAAAGATATTAAGCCCGACCTTCAGGTGGTTGTGGCATTCCGCATGCTGCCTGAAGCGGTGTGGTCCCTTCCTCCGCTTGGCACCTTCAATCTTCATGCCTCCCTGCTGCCGCAATACCGCGGGGCTGCTCCCATCAACTGGGCCGTGATCAACGGTGATGCATCCACCGGAGTTACCACCTTTATGCTTCAGCATGAGATCGACACCGGCAACATTCTTTTTCAACAGGAAGCGCCTGTCGGGGAAACCGATACAGCCGGCGACGTGCATGACAGGCTCATGGAACTAGGCGCCGGACTGGTGCTGAAAACAGTTCAGGCCATAGAAAGCAGGCAGATCAACCCCCGGCGGCAGGAGGAACTGATCAGTCCTGAAATGAGCATTCGACCGGCGCCAAAGATATTCAGGGAACACTGCCTTATTCATTGGGACAATCCCGGCAGGCAAATTTACAACCTGATACGCGGACTGGCACCCTATCCCGGCGCGTGGTGCACGCTTCGGGATCCCCAGGGCAGAACCAGTACCCTAAAAGTATATGCCAGCGCCTTTGAGATGAAAGCACACCGCCTTGTTCCAGGTACACTGATTTCAAACAAGAAAGATAATTTTGCAGTTGCAGTCAGGGATGGATTCATTTCCCTGGCAAGTGTTCAACTGGAAGGAAAAAAAAGGCTGCCTGTCGATGAATTTCTTCGTGGCCTGCCCGATGCGGATCAATGGAAAATGGAACCCTAAATCCCCTGAAATGACACAGTAAGGTTCCTGTTCTGATTTACGCTCCTTTACTCAGGTTTCTTCTTCCGCAGCCATAACTTCGTTCCGACTGTCGGCTCTTCACCTACTGCCATGCGGTTCTTGGCATATAGAGCTTTCAGCTTGATGCCATATTCCTGTGCAATAAGGAACATGGTCTCACCCTGCTGTACAATGTGGTAATCGTATCCCCTGGCAGCGCGCATTCGTTTGGGCTGAAGATACAGCGAACTTCCCGGGATCAGGGGCTTGGCTTTATCAATCTCGTTAAACATAGCCAGTTCCCAGGGAAGCAAGTTCAGTTCTTTGGTGAGGCTTTCGTACGTATCGCCCGGTTTTATCAAAACATAATCCCTGCGGTTACGAACGTAAATGGGATGTTTCTGGATATTCACCACAAAGTGATCACTGTTTGCATCCTCTACCGAATCGCGCCTGCGCTGTTCATCCTGCGCTTCCACCTTAGCCTTTTCCTCTGCCTCGATCTCCGATCTGCGTTTTCTTTTCTTTCCCTTTTCCACCATGGCCAGGTCGTACTGATGCAGGTTGTTGTCTTCAATGATACGGATAAGGTCTTCCGCATATGTACGGCTGGTGGCATAACCCGCCTTTTTCAGTCCGCGCGCCCAGCCTTTGTAATCCATCGGACTGAGCGTAAACAGGCCCTGGTAGCGCCTGGTAGACCTCAAAAAATCAGAATGATCGCGGAATGATTCATAGGGAGAATCATATTTCCTGAAACACTCATTTTTTTCATCGTCGTCGTGGAAAACCCGGTCGCCCGTCCAATCATGGCACTTGATGCCGAAATGATTATTGGCCTTGCGCGCCAGGGTGCTGTTGCCATTGTCCGATTCAAGCGAGCCCTGTGCAAGAGTGATACTCGCGGGAATGCCTGCCCGGTTCATTTCCCGGATGGCATAATTCTTATATTTTTCAACGTAATCCTCCCTGCTCATTCTTTTCCCCTGCGCCCATCCGTTCATGTTTACCAGCAGGAACAAAAGAACACCCATTCCAATCCGCATAAACAC
This sequence comes from Bacteroidota bacterium, assembly GCA_021812865.1. Lineage (GTDB taxonomy): Bacteria > Bacteroidota > Bacteroidia > Bacteroidales > JAAYUG01 > JAKAMP01. Next base: position 2,248 of record JAKAMP010000358.1, read on the forward strand.
CAGTTTTACATTTGACGGGGTAAAGGTAGGTGCTTAAGCAGCTCAATTTGTTGGGCTCATGGCGAACTTATAAACAATTGACAAACACGTCCCACAGTTTTTCTTTGGGAGGAGGGGCAATTATAGAGACCGGTTCAAGTTTCACCGGGTGCTGAAAACTAATGGAACGGGCATGAAGGCTGATGCCGCCGTCTTTGTTGGAGCGGTCATAGCCGTATTTCAGGTCTCCGCGGATAGGGCACCCCAGGGCTGCAAGCTGACAACGGATCTGGTGATGCCTTCCGGTTTCCAGGTTTACCTCGAGCAGATGATAGCTATCCGATGAAGCCAGTAACCGGTAATGCAGAATAGCCAGCTTGGAACCTTCCACCTGTTTTGCATGGGCATACGATTTATTCTGCTTGCTGTTTCTCAGGATAAAATGTTTCAGTGTACCCTGCTCAGCCTCAGGCCTGTTCTTCACAATAGCCCAGTATATCTTTCTGAACGATTTGTCTTTAAACATCTCATTGATGCGCACCAGGGATTTCGAGGTTCGTGCAAACAATACCACCCCGCTCACCGGGCGGTCTATGCGGTGGGCTACACCCAGGAAAACGCTCCCAGGCTTGTGATACTTGTCCTTTAGATACTCTTTTACTTTCTCTTCGAGGGAGGGATCGCCCGTCTCGTCAGGCTGTACAATGTCTCCAATCCTTTTATTCACTGCAATGAGATGATTGTCTTCGTACAGGATCTCGAGCACATTGTCATTGGGGTGTGCCATTCTTTCAGGTTTCAGCGTAAATAATCCCAGGCGGCGGAATAACCGGACAAAAGCCTTGACTATCCCAGCCGGGTAATGTCAATATTGCTCCTTTTCATTAGGGAAATCAAGCCTTCTCACATCGCTGATGTAACTTTTTACAGCGGTGGAAATCTCATCGTACAGGTTATGATAGCGCCTGAGAAACCGTGGGGAGAAATCCTGGGTTATACCAAGCATGTCATGGGTAACGAGCACCTGCCCGTCCACGTGTGGTCCGGCGCCAATACCTATAATGGGAATATGAACTTCGGCGCTAACCTTTTTAGCCAGTGAGGCAGGTATTTTTTCCAGAACGATGGAAAAACAGCCAATTTTCTCCAGCAGACGGGCATCTTCCATAAGCTTATTGGCCTCAGATTCTTCTGTTGCCCTTACCACGTAGGTTCCGAATTTATTGATCGACTGCGGTGTCAGTCCGAGGTGACCCATCACAGGAATACCTGCTGAAAGGATACGTTCCACCGATTCCCTGATCTCTGCTCCGCCTTCCAGTTTCACTGCGCCTGCGCCTGTTTCCTTCATAATCCGGATGGCTGAAGAAAGCGCTTCAATGGAATTCCCCTGGTAGGTGCCGAAAGGCAAATCCACCACCACCAGCGCTCTTTGCATTGCCCTCACCACCGAGGAGGCATGCCAAATCATTTCGTTCAGCGTAATGGGCAGGGTTGTATGGTGCCCCGCCATGACATTTGATGCTGAATCGCCTACCAGCAGAATATCTATGCCTGCACGGTCAAGGATCTTAGCCATCGAATAATCATAGGCAGTAAGCATAGCGATTTTCTCCCCCCTCACTTTCATCTCAAACAAAACGTGGGTGGTTACTTTCTTTACGGTTTCATGGACAGACATGGCATATAGCATTAATCAGACTGCAAATCTACGAATTCACCTCATTATAC
>JAKAMP010000359.1 GCA_021812865.1 Bacteroidota bacterium
CGCATAATTACTACCCCGATCATCTGTGGGACAACCAGAATGAGGTGTTGCTTCCGGAGAATGAGGGAGACAAAAGGGGGGCATTTTCAGCCGACCTGATTCATGAAAAAGCCATTCAGTTCATCAAAGATCACCGGGACAAACCCTTTTTTGCCTACCTGGCGTATACGCTCCCTCATGCGGAACTGATCTCACCTGGGGATTCCATTTTAGCAATGTATGATTTCAACCCCGAAAAGCCATGGAAAGGGACGGATGCAGGCCCATATTTCCGCAGGGGTGGTTATTGTACAAGTGTTACCCCACATGCCGACTTTGCTTCGATGGTTACGCGGCTCGATGCTTACGTAGGCGAGGTGATGCAGGTTCTTCAACAGCTTGGCATTGCAAATAACACAATAATCATTTTCACCAGCGATAATGGTCCTCACCAGGAAGGTGGGGGCGATCCTGCCTTCTTCGGGAGCTGGGGCCCCCTGCGGGGCATCAAGAGGGATATGTGGGAAGGAGGCATACGCGTTCCCATGATCGTTCGGTGGCCTGGAAAGGTAAAAGCAAACACGAGAACAGACCAGGTATGTGCTTTCTGGGATGTGATGCCCACCTTTGCCGAAATCACAGGAGCCAGTGTTCCTAAAGACATCGACGGGATTTCGTTTTTGCCCACCCTCCTGGGGCAGCCCGGACAAAAACAACATGACTACCTGTACTGGGAATTTCATGAAATGGGCGGACGCATCGCCGTGAGGATGGGCAACTGGAAAGGGATCAAGCTGAATTACGGGAAATCGCCCGATGCCCCTATGTTGTTATATGACCTGTCAACAGACCTGCATGAGGACCACGATATCGCCAGGGACCATCCCGAAGTGGTGAGGGCGCTTGAAGAGCTCATCGGAAAGGCAAGGGTGAAATCGGCACTGTTCGATTTCGGAAGGGAGAAGAAATAGATTCATTCTTTCATCTGGATCGGAAAATCAAACATGTTTGCCAAACAAATCCTATAGTCCGAGGCGGATCGGGCATGGGATTTACGTGAGTGGGTTTGGTGGAATGCAATCCATCCGTGGTGGAAAAGCAGATTTGATTTTTTTTAGCGATGAGGATTTCCCGATTGTATGACCTCTATTGTGTTTGAGGTTTAAGGTTTAAGGTCGGGTGAGAGAATCGCGATTTTTGATTTTTGAATCGCGCAGTATAAAACTGAAATTCTTTGTCTGTCAATAATTTGAATTTTAAGATTTCAGGCAATTTGGTCTGAAGTTTTACCTGAAACCGAAGGGGCAGGTCGGGCAGCTATTCAGGCGGAAAAGAATCCCTTGCGGATGGCCTGCATGACATTGGCCGGAGGCCTGCTTTGTTTCAGTTCGTCGGACATATACTGCATAAAGGGATGGACATGGCCGAAGTACTTTTTAAACGAGGGGCAGAGGTAGTTCAGTCCGGGTTCCCCCTGATCTGTGGTTTCAAATCGGTGTTTGGGACATTCGCCGTAGCAGGTAAAGCAGTATTCGCAATCCCTGCATTGTTCCGGAAGTCCTGACCATTTCTTTTCGCCGAAAGCGAGCTGTCTTTCCGATTTTGCCAGGAACAGCAGGCTGGTGTTGCGGATATTGCCCAGCAAGTATTGAGGGTATACAAAGTGGTCACAGCTGTATACATCTCCGTTCGACTCGATGATTACAGCATCGCCGCAGGTTTTCTTGAAAACACATAAACCCGGATTGCTACCCATCCAGTTGGCCAGTGTGGCGTCAAACAGCTGAACGTAATACCGGCCCACGTCGTTTCTCACCCATTCATCAAAAATGGTGCACATGAAAGTGCCATAGTCCAGCGGCCTTACTGACCATTCTGTGACAGTGGCCGAGCCGGAGTACTCCGGTTCCACCAGTCGCAGGCTGTCGGTTGTGCCATCCAGCGCTTCCCTTTCCACAACGGGAATGAATTGCATGAAGCGGCTGCCGGCTTCCTTCAGGAACCTGTAAATCTCCAGTGGGAAGTCCGAATTGGCAGCATTCACCGTGGTGAGCGTATTGAATTCGACCCGGTGTTTCACCAGCAATGACAAGGACTGCATTACCTGGCTGAAGGTGGGCTGTCCGCCCTTCATACGGCGGTAGTGATCATGGTATTTTTTAGGGCCATCGAGCGACAGCCCCACCAGGAAACCGTTGGAGGCAAGAAAGCGGCACCACTCGTCGTTCAATAGCAGTCCATTGGTCTGGAATGCATTGGATATGGTTTTACCTGCAGCGTATTTTTTCTGAAGACGCATCACCTCTCTGTAGAAGTCGATCCGGGCCAGGGAAGGTTCTCCGCCCTGCCACACAAACTGGATATCGGGCACATTCTGACCTTCGATATGCTGCCGGATGTATTTTTCCAGAAGGTCAAAGTCCATCCTGCCCTGCATCGGGTAAAGCTTTTCCTTTTCCAGGTAGTAGCAGTAAGTACAATTCAGGTTGCAGGTCGAGCCCACCGGCTTGGCCATGGCATTGTATGCCAGGGGAATGATTACATCTGTGCGGTTCATGATCCCGGCAATTGATGTATGTAAGGTACAGGAATTGTTTGATTCTTCGCAGGGCTACATAGCAGACCGCTGTTTGCTATTAGCTTTTGGCAGTTAGCCTGATATATCATTGTAGAATATTTCATGGATTGCTTGACAACAGACCAATTGCTGAAAGGCACCGCCCGGATTGGGTATTAGGTTTGAGGTTTCGGGCACATTTCATCATAGTTCTCCCTTGTCGAATTTTTCGATCATTTCACCGGCAATGCTCAGTCTCATGGAATATTCGGGAAGGTTACCCCGGGTGAACCATGCAGCTTCAGCGATTTCCCGGCGGTCGACAGAGACAGGCTGCTGATCATCCGCTTCCGCTACGAAGCCGATCATCATGGAGCCTGAGAGTGGCCAGGGCTGACTCTTGTAATACCTGATATTTCTGACATCCAGTCCGACTTCCTCTTTCACTTCTCTTTTTACGGTGTCTTCCAGCGATTCGCCCACATCGGCATACCCCGCAATCAGGGAGTACCAGCTTCCCCGGAAATTTGAACCACGGGCCAGCAGTATTTTGTTCCCGCAAACAATAGCTACGATGATGGCAGGTGAAATTTTCGGATAAATCACATTCTGGCAGCCCGGGCATTCCAGCGCCCGTTCATCGGGTTTATGCCGTGTTTTTGTGCCACATTTCCCGCAGTACCTGTTTTGAGCGTACCAGTTTAACAAGTGGAAACCGGCCATCAGGATCCATGCAATTTCCTGCTGCTGCAGGGTTCTGAAAGAAGTGATTTCTTGATAAACAAAATGAGCAACATCTGCCTTCAACTCATCCCAAACCAGGAAACAGGGCACTTCATCCAGTGCAAACAGGAATATATATTCTGTTTGCCCGGTGATTTCAGGGAAATCCTTCTTCCGGGGGATCGTGAGAGAATCACCCATGGTTTTCAGGAGCAGGGAATTCTCATGGTAATGAAGAATACAATCGTTTTCACCGATAGCCTGGTATGTAGTATAGTGGTTGCTGAAGCGATGCGGGAAAATATCCTGGATCATGCAGTAAAAAATTGAAATGGATTTATGCATGCGAAGATATACGGAAAATCAGCGTGATGAACCTTAAAAATGAAGAAGAGATGAGGTAAAATGACTGGCCGTTATCTGCGCCGGCACAGTGCGGATTTTTCCATGCGGTTTTATCATTAAGCTTCGAAATACTTGACATTCAGCAATAAAACCGCTAACTTGTTATTTGTATACGCATTGAACTCCGAACCTAAAAATATAACCATTCATGACTAAGCACATATTGCATGATCCCAGGCGCCGGGATTTTGTAAAGAAGGGGATTCTTGCCGCAGGCGCCCTTGGAACCCTGCCCGCGTTTGATTCTTTCGGGCTCTTGATGCCCGTTTCTCCGGTTGTCAGTGT
>JAKAMP010000360.1 GCA_021812865.1 Bacteroidota bacterium
CATCATACTATGTTCGAAATGCTCGGCAACTGGTCGTTTGGCAACTATTTCAAAAATGAAGCCATCGATTGGGCCTGGGAATTTCTTACCCTGCGGCTCCGGATCAATCCTGAAAATTTGTATGCCACGGTATTCGAGGGCAGTAAAGACGACGGGCTTGACTTTGACCAGGAAGCCAGCAATCGGTGGCTGAAATGGCTGCCCGCCGACCGTGTGCTGATGGGATCAAAAAAAGACAATTTCTGGGAAATGGGCGAAACTGGTCCCTGCGGCCCCTGTTCTGAAATTCATATCGATCTTCGTTCCCAAAAGGAAAAAGAGCAATTACCCGGCCACAGCCTTGTAAATAAGGGCCATCCACAGGTGATTGAAATATGGAACCTCGTATTCATTCAGTATAACCGCAAATCGGATGGCTCGCTTGAATCGCTGCCCAAAAAGCATGTCGACACCGGCATGGGTTTTGAAAGGCTTTGCATGGCCATCCAGGGCAAACAATCGAATTACGATACGGATGTATTTCAGCCCATCATTAGCAAAATTTCAGAGTTGTCAGGCATTGCATACGGAACGGATGGCAAGACCGATGTGGCTATGCGCGTGGTAGCCGACCACCTCAGGGCTGTGGCTTTTGCCATTGCCGACGGCCAGATTCCTTCAAACAACAAGGCTGGCTATGTAATCCGTAGAATATTGCGGCGTGCTGTGCGGTATGCCTATACCTTCCTGAAACAGGACGAACCCTTCATGCACAAGCTTATTCCCGTTCTGTCCGAAAGCATGGGAGAAACTTTCCCCGAACTGCGTACCCAACAGGAACTTGTAACCCGCGTAATGCGCGAAGAGGAAGCAGCGTTCCTCCGCACCCTGGAAACCGGAATCAGGTTGCTGAACCAGATTATCCAGGCTATTGCAGCCGAAAAGAAAAAGATCATTGCCGGCGTCTCAGCATTCGAATTGTACGACACTTATGGATTCCCGCTCGATCTAACGGAACTTATCCTTCGTGAACACGGGCTTTCCGTGAACCGGCAGGAATTCGATGCCGAAATGGAAAAACAGAAACAAAGGTCGCGTTCAGCAGCAGCAACCGATACCGGCGATTGGGTGATGGTATCAGGCAACGAAGAAGGACGTTTTATTGGGTACGATCAAACGGAAACAACCGTTACCATTGCCCGCTACAGAAAAGTGAACATCAAAAACAAAGACTTCTACCAACTGGTATTCAATATCACTCCTTTTTATGCTGAAAGCGGCGGACAGGTGGGCGACACCGGACATATTGAAGCCAATGGGCAGAAAGTACTGATCCTCGATACGCGCAAAGAAAATGATCTGATCATTCACATCACTGAAAAACTGCCGGACGATCCTTCGGTGGAATTCCATGCATCGGTCGACAATGGCAAACGAAACCTCACGGCCTGCAACCATTCTGCGACACATCTGCTGCACCAGGCATTACGCAGGGTGCTGGGTGATCATGTGGAACAGAAAGGTTCTCTGGTAAACCATCACCGTCTGCGTTTCGACTTCAGCCATTTCGAAAAGATGAGCGAAAAGGAAATCCGGAATGTGGAGATCCTTGTTAACCAGCGGATCAGGCAGAACCTTCCGCTGGAAGAAAAAAGGGAAGTACCCATCAGCGAAGCCCGTCAGATGGGTGCCATGGCCCTGTTCGGCGAGAAATACGGCGACGCGGTCAGGGTTATCAAGTTCGGGGAATCCATCGAGCTATGCGGAGGCACCCATGTGAAAGCCACAGGAACCATTGGATTCTTTAAAATAGTAGGCGAGTCGGCCATCGCGGCAGGCATCAGGAGAATTGAAGCAGTAACCGCTGTGGAAGCTGAAAAACTGATTTATGAAGAATTCGATGCCCTGCATGCCATAAGGCAAGCCTTGAACAATCCCAAGGATACCCTGGCTGCCATTGGAAAACTGGTAAACGACAAGGCAGAACTTGAAAAAGAAATGGCCCGGGTCGAGATGAACAGGTTGAACGACCTGAAAAAATCACTCCTTACCAGGGTTCAAAACCGGAACGGCATCAATGTGCTTGCTGAAATTGTAGAGGTCTCCACAGCAGCTGCCCTGAAGGATATTGCCTTCCAGGTGAAAGAAGAAGTTGACAACCTTTACCTTTTCCTCGGGGCAGATATCGATGGCAAAGCCAGCCTGGCGCTGATGATTTCGGAAAACCTGGTAAAGGAGAAAAACCTGCATGCAGGCAACATCATCAGGGAAACAGCCAAAGAGGTCAACGGGGGCGGCGGCGGTCAGCCGTTTTTTGCCACTGCAGGCGGAACAAACCCTGGCGCACTCGAAGCGGCAATCAAAAAAGCCGTTTCGTATATCCCTTAGGCAAGAACAGGTACAGCCTAATAAGTATTGGTCATATCCTCAGGCACGGCAATGATGTAATCGGCAAGACCTTTTGATTCATCATTCAAATCTTTAATATCAGCCTGGCTAACGACCGTCACGGTGAGGATCCGGGCAGAGGGAACTGCCTGCTGAACATACCATACAATGCCCTGGTGCTTGTCCGAATGGTAACTGCCGTTAAAGTGAAGAAATATTTTGCCTTTGCTCCAATTCTGCACAATAAAATGTGACATGGTTGCATCTTTCAGGGCCTGGGCTTTGGGAAAGTTCGCATTCACCTTTTCCCCATGCATTCCTCCCATTTCCAGCATATCATGGTAACAAGCCAGGGTTGAATCATAGGCTATAGGCAAAGGAGGAAGAAACTGTTTTCCCGCAGGCGAAACCAATTGCAGGGCTTCAAAGCCACGGTCAGAAACCAGTCCGGCGTAATGCCTGGGAACATTTGTAGCCACGAAATGCAGTCCATTCTGTTTGGCAAACAACAGCAAGGGCTTATAATCGGTGGAATAATTTTTCCATAAACGGGCCTCTTCCTCAAACCTTTTATCAGTAACCTGGCCCTGAAGATACTCGTCGAGCAGATATTGGTTGTCTGCCTCAAACATTTCAGCGCCCAAAACGAGCTTGTCCTTATGCTCTGCAAACAATTCCTTTTCAACCTGTAGTTCCATCCAGTGTGCAATGGCATTGTTGTGCAACTCACCGAAAAAAACAAGATCAGCATCCTGAAGTTCCCTGCACATTTTACTGAAAGAGACCTCTTTTCCCCTGGTATCGAAAATACGGTAGGCAGGCATATCCTGTGCCTGGAGCAACTGACCGGACAGTACAAAAATCAGTAGTAGCCTCATCATTGTAATTGATTTTTCCCAAATGTAAAGAATTTCAGGAATTCCAACCTGCAGTCTTTCAGGGTTTCATTAAAAATGAAACTGTCAAAGTATAATTAATTTCAGATTCTTATATGGAGGAGTACTGATTGTATACTTCATGCCCTTTCCCATTGAAATGGTCGTATATTATCCTGCTTCCACCCAAAAAATACAGATTTAAATAAATATATATCTTTGAAGCACCCTAACCTTCAAAACCTGATCTATGGAAATCACAAGAACTTTCGATATTCTTGAGAAATACCGGACTGCATTCAGCGATAAGCCCGATGCCTTGGCCTGTAAAGAAGGTGGGAAATGGATCACATACAGCGCCCGCGATTATGCCGACATTGCCGATTCGGTAAGCTTCGGTTTGTTGGCCATGGGACTGAAGAAGGGTGATAAGATTGCAACGATTTCGAACAACCGGCCCGAATGGAATTTTGCCGATATGGGCATGAGCCAGCTGGGAATTGTGCATGTTCCGATCTATCCTACCATCAGTCGCGAGGATTATCAGTATATTTTCAGGCACTGTGAGCCCAGGATGGTATTTGTATCGGATAAGAACCTGTACGAAAAGATAAGGCCGGTAGTTGAAGGGATGGAGAATAAACCGGAGGTATTCACTTTCAATAATGTACCCGGTGTAAGGCGTTTTCATGAGATT
>JAKAMP010000361.1 GCA_021812865.1 Bacteroidota bacterium
TTATAACATCTATTTCAACGGCAATGAAAGCTTTAAGGATGGGCTGAAGAAGATCGAAGCGGCCAGCAAGGACGATTACGGGCAATTGCTTCCCATTTTCAAGTTCGGGAATGACAATACCGCCAAGCAGGTTGCGGGCGATATGGACCGGACGGTGAAAAAAACTTCGAAGATCATTGCCATTCACTCCATCAAGGTGAAGCCCGCCATAAGCAAAAACGGTATTTCGGAGAAGGAAAAGGCCTTTTACGAGAAGAATGAGTACAACTGGTGGATTGACGACAGTTACCTGCTTATGGGCAAAGCCCAATTTTACAAGCATGATTACAAGCAGGGGTTGGAGGCATTCAAATATGTGCTGAAGGATTTTCCCGATGATCCTTCACATTTTCTGGCCCTGATCTGGATGGCCCGCACCTACATCCAGATGAAAGAAATGCCTGAAGCCCAGAAAATTCTTTCCATGCTATCTGGTGTTACTGACTTTCCGAATAAATACCTTGCCGATTTCCACCTTACCTATGCAGATTATTTCATTCGCCTGGGGCAATTCCCCGATGCCATTACCAACCTGGAAAAGGCATTACCGGAGGTCAGGAAGAAGGACGATAAAGTTCGCTATGCTTATATCCTGGCACAGTTATACACTAAGGTGAACAATAATTCGAAGGCATCCGAATATTATAGCAGGGTCATCAAAATGAATCCCCCCTACGAGATGACTTTTAATGCAATGATCAACCAGGCCGGGGTGCTGGCGGAAGGTATGGATGCGGAACAGATCCGCAAGCAGCTCAATAAGCTGCTCAAGGATGAGAAAAACAAGGAGTACCAGGACCAGATCTATTTTGCCCTGGCTAATATCGACATGAAAGAAAACAAGAAAGCCGAGGCGCTCGAAATGTATAAGAAATCTGCGGCAGTGAGCGTTTCGAACGACCGTCAGAAGGCAAGGAGTTTCAAAACCCTGGCTGATATTTATTATGCCGAACCGGATTATATGCAATCCCAGGCCTATTACGACAGTACGATGACGGTGATGGACGAAGAATTTCCCGATGCCGACCTGATCACCCTCAGGGCGAAAAACCTGACCAACTTAGTAGTGAACCTCCGCACCGTACAGTTTGAAGACAGTGTGCAGAGACTGTCCAAACTGAGCGAAGCAGACCTGATGGCGGTCATCGACAAGCAGATTGAAAAAGCAAGGCAGGAGGAGCAGGAAGCCCGCCAGAAGGAAGCTGAAAAACGCATGTCTCAGCAATTCGATATGAATTTCGCGCAGGACAATTACATGATGCAAGCCGGGCAAACCTCGGGAGCCTGGTATTTTTACAACCAGACCGTACGCACACTCGGTGAGAATGAATTCCGCAGGAAATGGGGACAACGTCGCCTGGAGGATAACTGGAGACGATCCGACAAACGATCGGTTACCGGAGCTGAGCTTGTAGATTCCGGCCCAACAGAAGAAAAGAACCAGCCGGAAGCCAAAAAGGGAATTACAGATAACAAATCGAGGGAGTATTATCTCCAGTTTATTCCAAGGACTGATTCCATGTTGCAGGCTTCGCATCAAAAAATCATCGAAGCCTTGTATAATGCCGGCACAGTGTATGAGGACAATCTCAACGAGCCTGACCTGGCTGCCCGTACCTTCAAAGAATTGGTTGACCGGTATCCTGAAAATGAACATCTTCTCTCGGCATACTTCTACCTGTATACCATCTACAAAAACAGGAACGACAATGCAAATGCAGAGCTTTATAAGAACCTGATCATTCAGAAGTTCCCGTCAAGCCAGTTCGCCAATATGCTGAGCAATCCGCATTACGCCGAAGAACTGGAAAAACTGCAGAACCGGGTATACCGCTATTACGATACCGTATACGCCGATTACAACAACCGGGATTTTACAAGAGTGATCCGAAAGACAGCTTATGCCATAAATGAATACAAAAATTCGCCCCTGGCGCCGAAATTCATTCTGCTGAGGGCGCTGGCATTCGGCAGTACGGGCGACACAGTTCAATACAGGAATGAGTTGAAGAAGGTGGTTTCGGGATTCCCGAAAAGCGAGGAAGGACTTGCCGCAAAGAACATGATTTATTACCTCGACAACCGCCATCCGGAAATGAAGAAGGCTGAAGAAGAAAAACAGGCAGAAGAATTGTATGTCTTTGAACCCCTTCTTCCCCATTTTGTTGTATTGGTGATACCGAAAGCGGCCAACATGAACCAGATGATTTTCAACCTGATTAACTTCAATCTTGACAACTACAGCAAGGTGAGCCTAAATGTTGCCGGTGAGCCCCTGGGGAAGGATGCCATGATCATCACGGTGAAAACCTTTAACAATGCCGAGAGTGCGACAAATTACCTGACTGCAGCAACGGCTTCTCCTAACCTCATGAAGGATGTGAATGCCCCCAATGTGAAAAGCTTCATCATTTCCTTTGCAAACCTTCAGAAGATGAAACTGCAGGGCGCTGCCGATACCTACCAGGCTTTCTATGTAAAACACTATCTGAATAAAGAAGGGAGTAAATAGGCTAAAAATGAGAAAGATAACCATATTGTGGGTGGATGATGAGATGGAATTGCTCAGGCCTCATATTCTTTTCCTTGAAGAGAAAGGATACAGGCTTGTGACTGCCACGAATGGGGATGATGCCATACGAATGGCTGATTCTGTGCCGGTAGATCTCATCTTTCTCGACGAGAACATGCCAGGTATGAGCGGACTGGAAACCCTGCGTGCTTTGAAACTATTGAAACCCAATGTGCCCGTGGTGATGATCACCAAGAGTGAAGAGGAAGACATCATGGACCGGGCGCTCGGTGCAAGGATTTCCGATTACCTCATCAAACCGGTCAATCCCAACCAGATTCTGCTGAGCATCAAGAAGCACATTGACAGCCAGCGACTGGTATCCGAAACTACCACCTCCGATTACCGAGCAGAATTCAACAATCTCTCGTCCATGATCAATTCGTCCCGCGAAATGGAACAATGGAAGGAGATTTATTCCAGGCTGGTATACTGGGAGTTGGAAATTGCGGAGTCGGGGCAGGAAGGAATGGACGAGATCCTACGCATGCAGAAGTCGGAAGCCAATCAGGGCTTTACCAAATTCATCAAAGCCAATGACACCAGCTGGGTTGAAGATAAAAATGCACGTCGTCCGCTGATGTCGCCAAATATTTTCAAAGACAAGATATTTCCCCTGGTCGATTCCCGGCAGAAGGTGGTTGTCATTTTGGTCGACAATATGCGGCTCGATCAGTGGAAGATGATATACCGGCAGATCGGCGATCTGTACACTCTTGAAAAGGACGAGTTATACTGCAGTATTCTTCCAACGGTAACGCAATATGCACGGAATTCGCTGTTTGCAGGCCTTATGCCTATGGAGATCGAAGATATTTTCCCCGACCTGTGGATCAACGACGAGGAGGATGAACTGAAGAACCAGTACGAAGAACAGTTGCTCGCCAAGCACATTCAGCGGCTCGGAAAAGGATACCGGTTGTATTATGAGAAGATCAAAAATCAGCGTGCGGGCAAGAAGTTGGCCGAAAATTATAAGAACCTCCTGGAATATGACCTTTCGGTTATTGTTTACAATTTCGTGGACCTTCTTTCGCATTCCCGTACCGATATGGAAGTGATCCGAGAGCTGGCAGGTGATGAGGCTGCCTACCGGTCGATCACTATTTCCTGGTTTCAGCATTCAAGCCTCATTGAGTTGATCCGGTCGCTGGCTGCCCACCAGGTGAAGCTTGTCTTTACTACCGATCACGGATCCATTAGGGTTTTTAATCCTATTCGGGTCGTAGGAGACAAGAAGACCTCTTCAAACCTGAGATACAAACTGGGCAGGAATCTCAATTACAATCCGAAAGAGGTATTCGAGGTGCGGCAACCGGGT
>JAKAMP010000362.1 GCA_021812865.1 Bacteroidota bacterium
ATAGTCCGTAGTATTGCAAAAGATGGAGGAGTAGACCGAAAGTCCGGGCTTATTGGTTTCCATCTTTCTTTCCAGGTGCAGGATGGGTTCCCCCTTGGAGGTTTTCAGGAAACGACTGATTTTGCCCGTTGACGGGATGGCCCTGATTCGCTGTTCTCCGCCCCTGATCTCCACCCCGTAATGGTCGCGGAGCGCCTGCAGGAGCGATTTGTTCTCGAACTGCCGGGCGGTGAAGCGCGGAAGATTGATGTTCGGTATGTAGCTGATGTCATAAAAGATCGGCGTATTCTCCAGCAACCTGAGCCGTTCCATATAAATGCAGCCCGATTCCTTTTCAAGTTCCGACAAGGGAAACATAAAGGGTTCCTTCCAGGGAAGGAGCGCGGGCTTCTGCAGGATGTGCGTGAGCAGCTTGCGGTCGCCCACAGCCGAGGTTGTCCCGAAGATTGAAAGAATGCCAATTTCCCGCGGAAGGCTGTGCACGATGCTGCCCTTTCCCTGGCGTCGCCTGATAAAGCCTTCATTTGCTAAGCTGCCCAGCGCCTGCCGCACAGTGGGACGCGTCATGCCATGCAGCCTGCACAACTCGTTTTCCGAGGGGAGCAGGTCGCCTTCCCTGTATACCCCGTCAAGGATGTGCTTGCGGAGAATCTCGAACAACTTTCTGTGCTGGGGAATGTCTTTTCTATGCATCTCCTGGTCTTTTTATTTGGATGATCGCGACTTCTCTCATCCCTCAATTTATCATCAACTGCTTCAGGTATCAGTTATTCCATCATTTGGTGAAGTCTCCCGTGTATGCATGGTAAATATATGACTTTTTACTTGTAATTACAAGTTGATTGTATTATTTTTGTTTTTGTCGCGAGGATGGTTTCTTATGAATTTTGAAAATAAAAGTTTTTCATACATAGCTTGTTGATTTTTGTTTTCTGATTTGTTGAATGGTTGATTCGTAGGGCTTTGTATGGTTTTTAGGATTGTCAGTTAAAAGGGAATGGTTTTAAAGTATTCAGTAATATTAAGAGGGAATGTAATACGCATTTCAACTTGTAGATACAAGTTTGGGGAAAAATAAATCAATAACCAGCTATATTTAAACAGGCAGTATTATGGCAATTCCTGTGATCATGCCGAAGCAGGGGCAATCGGTTGAGACCTGCATCATTACGAAATGGATAAAGAAGAAGGGCGAAGCAGTGAAGACAGGCGATCTGCTCTTCTCCTATGAAACCGACAAGGCGGCATTTGATGCAGAATCGCCTGCCGACGGTATCCTGCTCGATGTGTTTTTCAGGGAAGGGGACGAGGTTCCAGTCCTGGTTAACGTGGCTGTTATCGGCGCTGCGGGAGAGTCAGCTGAAGTTTTTCGTACTTGGGGTGTGGCCGAAACAACAGGTAAGTCATCATCGGATGCCACAGCTGAAAGGGTAGAGTCTGCGGCACAACCGGACGTACACGCAGTAAGCGCAGACCAGGGGGTAAGGATACGCGTTTCCCCCAGGGCAAGAAAGCTGGCCTGGGAGAAAAACATCGATCTGCAGCAGCTCAGGGGATCAGGTCCCAATGGGCGCATTGTGGTGCGTGATGTCGAGAGCGCTGGTTCTGCCGGATTCAAAGCACAGGAACCTCTCATCCTGCAGCAGGGAGCCGATTTTTCTGATCAGCCTGTGACCAACGTGCGCAAGCTCATTGCCAGGGCCATGCATGCCTCTCTGCAGAACACCGCCCAGCTTACCCATCATATGAGCGCCGATGCCCGAAGGATACTCGAGGCCAGGAAGAAGGTAAAGGCTGAGCAGTCCAATGATGCGTCAAAACCCGATATCACTCTGAACGATATGGTTTGCTGGTGCGTGATCAGGGCGCTCGAGGTTTTGCCCGAGATCAATGTTCATTTTCTCGACGACCGTATCCGCAAATTCAGCAAGGTTCACCTGGGCCTGGCGGTCGACACACCCCGGGGCTTGATGGTTCCGGTTCTCAGGAATGCCAGCGATTACAATCTTACCGCCCTGTCAGGGGAGCTGAGAGGCCTGGCCGACGCCTGCCGCAAGGGAAGTATCAGTCCGGAGCTTATCCGGAGCGACGCTGCTTCATTTACGGTGTCGAACCTGGGCAATTACGGTGTGGAAATGTTTACCCCGGTTCTGAATGTGCCTCAGGCAGGTATCCTTGGTGTTTGTGCCATTACGCATCGTCCGGCAGACCTGGGCAACGGCGTGTTCGGATTTGTGCCCTACATCGGGTTGTCGCTTACATACGACCACAGAGCCATCGATGGTGGTCCGGCTACCCTGTTCCTCAGGGAAATCCGGAACCAGATCGAACAGTTCTCCGGCACCTGGTAACCGATACACAGCCGGTGGGAAATCCACTGCAATAAACCAAACTGAATAATCCGAAAAACACATACAGCACATGCCAAAGAGCCAGCATATCGATCCGAAAGTGGTACGTAAACCTCAGTTTATTGAGTTCGGCAGGATACCTGTAAACCAGTATAACCGGACCATTGAGCAGGAGAAGAAGAACTTTTCCAGGGAAGATTTTATCCGGATATACCACGATATGGTGATCATCCGCGAGTTTGAGACCATGCTCAACCTGATCAAGACCACCAACGAATACATGGGTATTTCCTACAATCATCCCGGTCCTGCCCACCTGTCCATAGGGCAGGAAGCCTCAGCCGTTGGGATGGCATACCACCTTTCGGTAGATGATTATATCCTGGGTTCGCACCGCAGTCACGGTGAGATCCTGGCCAAGGGGCTTTCGGCCATTCACCGGCTGGGCGACAAGGACCTGTACCGCATCATGAGTACCTACTTTGGCGGAAACGCATTGAGGGTGGTGGAAAAGGATTTCAAAGGAAATATGCCGGAACTGGCCATCCGTTTTCTTTTGTACGGAGCCCTGGCCGAGATTTTTGCCCGTGAGAACGGGTTCAACAAGGGGCTGGGCGGATCGATGCATGCGTTCTTCACTCCCTTCGGCATATATCCGAACAACGCCATTGTGGGCGGCTCGGGCGACATATCGGTGGGAGCCGCGCTATACAAGAAGATCAATCGTAAGCCGGGTATCGTGGTGTGCAACATTGGCGATGCATCTATGGGTTGTGGTCCGGTGTGGGAAGGCATTACCTTCGCCACCATGGACCAGTATTCCACCCTGTGGGAAGAGGCCTACCGCGGAGGATTGCCCCTGATATTCAACTTCATGAATAACCTGTACGGAATGGGGGGACAGACCATGGGAGAAACCATGGGGTACGGCATCCTGGCACGCATCGGGGCCGGTGTGAATCCCGACATGATGCATGCCGAGCGCGTGGATGGCTATAATCCCCTGGCCGTAATCGATGCTTTCAGCAGAAAGAAAAAGATCATTGAAGAAAAGAAAGGACCCGTATTGCTCGATACCCTTACCTACCGCATCAGCGGGCATTCTCCTTCCGATGCCTCTTCCTACCGTACCAAGGAGGAAATAGAAGCCTGGCAGAATGAGGATTCTATTTTGTCGTTCGGAAGCGGGCTGGTCAAAGCCGGCATTGCCACGCAGGCTGAACTGGATGCCATACGGTTGGCTGCCGGCAGCACCATGCAGGAGGTTCTCAGGCTGAGCATCGACGATCGCCTGAGTCCAAGGCTGAACCTTTCATCCGACCCTGACGGAATAGGGAAGATGATGTTCTCCAACGGATCGGTGGACAGGATGGAGGAAGGCACGCCTGAAACACTGATGCCGATGGAAGATAACCCCAGGGTGAAGTCGCTTCAGAATAAAGAACGTTTCTATCTCGATAAAGAGGGCAAGCCGGTTTCCAAGGCAAAACTGTACCAGTTGCGCGACGGGATTTTTGAGGCGGTCATCGATCGTTTTTACAAGGATCCAACGCTGGCGGCATGGGGTGAGGAAAATCGGG
>JAKAMP010000363.1 GCA_021812865.1 Bacteroidota bacterium
ATCAATTGCCGCGCCGATCTCAATCAACTGGTTCCCTTCAAATATCGCTGGGCCTGGCAGAAATACCTGGATGCGTGCGCTAACCATTGGATGCCCCAGGAAATCAACATGAACGCCGACATCGCCAGAATGTAAATAACAGAGCCGCCAAAATCAAAGGTTTCCTTATCTGCCGACTTCCATTCTGTTTTGATAAAAATCAGGGTTGCCGTAACAGCAAAGAGCAGAAAAGGTAAAGTGATAAGAAAAAGGCTTCTCCAGCCAAGACCCTGGGTGATAAATCCGCCAAGGATTGGAGAGAGCGAGAGTCCAATGTAGGTAGAAGTTACATTGAACCCTATTATCCTTCCGCGTTCACCGGGCTGAAATGCCGAGGTGACGATGGCCATAGTAGTTCCGAAGATCATAGCTCCACCTATGCCCTGGATCACACGAAAAACAATAAGCCAAACACCTGACCATGCAACTGCGCAAAGCGAGGTGGATAGGATGACCACGGCATTCCCGATCAGAAATATCCTTTTGCGGCCATACAGATCGGCCAGCTTACCTATGGGAACTAGCGCTACTGCGGATGAAAGAAGAAAAGACATGGATACCCAGCTCATGCCCACCGCGCTAAGGGAAAATTCCCTGCCAATATCGGGAAGGGCAATGTTCACGGCATTGCCGGTAAAGGGACTCAAAAATGAGGATACCATGCTGATGGCCAGCAGCAGCCTCTTATTGATTGCCTGGGTGGTTTGCATCATATCATGAAAATGATCCGCTAATTAAATCAATTCTCCTGATTCAAAAAAGCGGTATCCCGATATCGAATTCAACCTGCTCTGGCCTGTTATTCAAGCCCGGCCTTCAGGAATATTCCCTTATTTAAGCTTGTCTTCCACCGAAGACAATCGTGCCTTGAGGGCATCGATTTCCTCCTGCTGCTTTTCGAGCATGCCTTTCTGGTCTTTGACAACCTTCAAAAGGATCACCGAAAGCTTGGTATAGTCCACCGCCTTATAACCGCGCTCATCTGTCACAACCAGTTCCGGGGCAACCTGTTCCACATCCTGCGCGATCACTCCTATCTGCCGTCCATTCTGGTCTTTCATTTCCGGGAATTCATCTTTTTTCCACTCAAAAGTAACCGGGTTAAGTTTATTCAGGTCTTCCGGGGAAAAATCGAGACCTTCAATATTTTTCTTCATGCGGATATCAGAAGGTCCCACCACCGTTCCGTTCACTTTTACATTTCCTTCCACATAAAGCATATAGGTAGAGGTGGGGTCTGCGGCATTGCCAATGGTAACCCTGCTTCCGAAGTAATTGTAGGCGCCGCCAAATCCCCAGCTGTAGTATGTGCCATTATACCAGAGCGCTTCCGCGCCGTTAACCCATAGCTTGGCCCCTGTGCCCAGGAAATTGAGAGTGCCCGAGATATCGGTGTTGGCATTGAGTCTTAAATACGAATTATCGAACTCGCCATACATCAAAGCCGATGTTTTATCCAGACCGGTTGCATTACCCAGGTAAAACCTGTTCGAAACACTGGTCTCATTAGAGCCTGCTGCATACCCAATGAAGACGTTGCCGCTGCCGGCAGTGAGACTATATGCCGAAAGAGCGCCAATGAATGTGTTATTCGAACCCGTGCCCTGGTAGCCCGAATAATTGCCCAGCGAGGTATTATACACCCCTGTGGAATTAGACATGCCTGCATATCCTCCCACGGCTGTATTCCCATTGGCGGCGGTATTTGCTCTGCCTGCAGAAGCGCCAAAAAAAGCATTTCCAGTACCCACCGTGTTGGCATAGCCCGAATTCTGGCCAAAGAAGGAATTACCATAACCGGTGGTATTGTTCCATCCGGATCCCTGACCTACGAATGTGTTATATGAGGCTGTGGTA
This sequence comes from Bacteroidota bacterium, assembly GCA_021812865.1. Lineage (GTDB taxonomy): Bacteria > Bacteroidota > Bacteroidia > Bacteroidales > JAAYUG01 > JAKAMP01. The sequence goes on from JAKAMP010000363.1 coordinate 1,897, forward strand.
TTGTGTTCGCCGGCATTCTGCCCCAAGAATGTGTTCGATGATCCTGTGGTATTAAACAATCCTGCCTGGTGACCCATGATCACATTATAGCTTCCCGTAGTGGTGGAACAACCGGCGCTTGAACCAACAAAAGTATTGGAAGCGCCAGTTGTGTTTCCCATTCCGCTTGTATAACCCACAAAGGTATTGAACAAACCTGTTGTATTGCCATAGCCTGAGGATGTGCCCAGGAAGGTGTTGTAAGAACTTGTCTGGTTATTGAACCCGGCATGATCTCCCACAAAAACGTTGTAGGTCCCGGTAGTGTTCGATCCCCCAGCCAGGTTTCCGAAAAAAATGCTGTTCGAACCTATGGTATTATGGTAGCCTGCCTGGTAACCAATAAACTGGTTATTGCTTCCGCTGTTGTTAGCGCCAGACTGGATTCCCACAAACAGGTTTCCGTCTCCGTTTTTGCCGTAGAAGCCCGCCTGGTAGCCCATTATGATGTTGTTGTTTCCGGAAGTATCGGCCGCAGCAGCCCCATTGCCCAGGTAGATGTTGTTTGATCCTGATTTATTGCTAAATCCCGCACCGACGCCTGCAAACAGGTTATTGGTACCTGCCTGGTTTCCCACACCACTGTAATTACCAATGAATATATTAAAATCGGCTTTGTTATTGTTACCCGCAAGATCGCCGAGGAATACATTATGTGAACCGGCAGTGGCATTCTGCCCGCTGTAATATCCGATGAAGATATTGGCTGCCCCGGCCGTGATACTTCTGCCCGACTGGTTTCCAATAAAAACATTGGCTGAACCTGTTGTATTCCCGTAACCACTCTGGTATCCCAGAAACACGTTCTGTGCCCCTGTTGTGGTGGAATACCCATTCTGATAACCCAGAAAAGAATTGTATTGCCCGGAAGAAATGCTCTTCCCGCTCTCCTGGCCAATAAAATAGTTCCGCGGAGTTATTTGCATGAAGCTGGGCAGTGCACCTTTGACCGGCGCACGTCCTCCTACAGCAAACCCACCCTGGCCGCCCTTGGTTCCAAGATCATTGATGTATATTCTTACGCTATCGGGCGTTACCCGCAAAATATCGCTTTTTATACCTTTCACAGGGCTTCGTCCTCCCACGGCAAAGCCCCCCTGCCCTCCCTTCACACCTTCATTAATATACATGCGTATACTGTCAGGGTTGACCCTGAGCAGGTCATTCGTTACACCGGTAACCGGATCCCTTCCTGTTACTGAAAATCCTGCCTGGGATCCCACGGTCGCCGATTCCTTCACATAGACCTTCACTCCTTCTTCATACACGGCAAAAACTGTTCGCCCCATTTTATCCTTCACTTCAAAAAGTGCCGAATCGGTGGGGATGGATGAGGTACCCTTTACGGCAAGCATCCCCGTAGGGTTATTGTTTCCTATCCCTATCCTGTCCAAGGTGTAAGCCAATCCGGTACTATCTGTCCACGAACTGGTTCCTGCAGGGCCGGGAGGACCGGTCACTCCGCTCCGGGCATACAAGGCATAGGGAACCGACAATAACTGGGCTGTTCCCATCGAGGTATAGTTCGTGCCGCCCGCAGGATCAATATCTGTCTTCATATACCAGGGGCCGGCTGACCAGTCGATCAGCGAAAATGATCCGCTCAGTACAGTACCTTCGCCCACCCTGAGATTGATCTGTCCGAATGAATTAGTGGAAGCAACATGCCTTTCTGCATATATCACCTGTCCGGATGGATTGCCCTGTATAAAACTCACCATTACCGAAATTGTCTGGTTGCCAAGAACATTTCCGGCCGCATCCCGCGCTACTGCCTGGTAATTAAAAACCAAAGGCGCCTGTGCATGAACCGGTACAGTTGCATACAGGATGGTTGCCGCAATTATAGCCCGTCCAAAGCAAAGAAGTAGAGGTTTATTCATATGTAAAAGATTTAGGGATTTCATTCTCCTGAATAAAAAACCATCTTAATAAAAATTTGTTTAACAAGTTACTTCACATCTGAT